>NZ_JBYSXE010000079.1:0-8941 GCF_058781925.1 Sphingobium sp. FW306-1B-F04DB
CCACCGCCGCCACCACCGCCGCCGCCAGTGACGCGAGCCTATGCCGGCGCCGCCATCGCCGGCTTCTGGTCGATCGATGTCGGACGGATGGGCACCAACCCAATCGGTCCCAATTTCTCCGGACAATATGGAACGCGCGATGGCCGATTCAGCCCGTCGGCCGCCGATCCGTCGCTCTCAAACTATGGTCATGGCCCTCTCGCCTTTTCCAGCATCACACAGCTGAGCGGGTATCGGATGGCCGCTTATGGCGTCGAGCAGGCCGGCTCCACCTTGGTCGCCTACACTGCGCCGCCCGGATCGCTCACCTTCTCGCCGCTTACCTGGATGATCGACGGCGTAGGGGATCAGACCGCGGTCAAGGAGGCTTTCGGACTGCTGGGCAGTCTCTTTGCACTATCGAGTGATGTCGACCTGACGAACTTCGACGCAATTGCAGCGCTTTCTTCCTCCGACATGACGGTACAGGCCAATACCGGGCGCGTCATTGCCGGCCAGTTACGGGTCATGGCGCTGATCGCTGCCTATTCAACGGTCAAATACCGGGGCACCCCGAATATATCAGGCTCCTCGACGCTACCGATTGCAGACTATTTGAGGGCGCATCCCAAGCGCTTCATCTTCGAGAATGCCTATATGTCCGGCCTGCTCGCCACGGCGGACACGGGCAATCCGCCGCTGCGGAGCGACGTGCTGAGTGCAGCGGCACGTCTGGTCGACGCCTATGCCGCGGCGATCGGAATCAGCGTCACCACGCGCCAGCAATCCGCCCGCTTCACGCTCGGCATCTATGGCTATCTCGGACGCGAGCTTGAAAAGCTCCTCAAGGCAAACAGCGCTCAAGCCGCGACGGATGCGCTCGCCGTTACCGTTCAGGACATCCTCGACGGCACGGCACGCTTTCAAGAACAGCCCGCATTTCCGACAAGCGGCCGCATTCTTCCGGTCACCGATTTCTACTTCCTGCCGCAGGGCGGGGCGCTCGTCACGCATCAGCCCCATGGTAACGATCAGCTTGCGCAGAGCACGAACCCGCTGACCCCTTCGCCATCATGCGGCACCGTTTCCGTATCCGTTCCATCGGCAACGGCCAGTGAAATCGGGGCCACGATCAACCCAGATGGCACGCTCACCATTCGTGCGCTCGGGGCCTTCAAGGGGGTGAGCTATTTCGACTACGTCGTATCGTGCGGCACGCCCGAGCAGCAGACGGGCCGGGCATATGTCCGCGTCGAATAGCTAAAGAAAAAGGGGCCGCCGAAGCGACCCCTTTCCCGTGTTGGTTTGACCGAAAAGCCTCAGTCGTCGTCGCGGTTCAGGAATGCGGGCGCGAATTCGGGCTCGGGGCCCTCGTCCTTGCCGCCTTCGCTGCGCTCGCGGCGCGGGCCGCGGTCGCCGCGGTCGCCGCCGTCGCGGCGCGGACCACGGTCACGGCCGCCGCCACGGGGACCACGGTCGCCGCCGTCACGGCGGGGGCCACGGTCGCCGCGATCACCGCGGTCGCCACGCGGGCGTTCCTCGCGCGGTGGGCGCGTGTCTTCCAGCTCGGCGCCGGTCTCCTGGTCGACGACGCGCATCGACAGGCGGACCTTGCCGCGCGGGTCGATCTCGAGGACCTTGACCTTGACTTCCTGGCCTTCGGAGAGGACGTCCGCGACCTTCTCGACGCGCTCGTTCCTGATCTCCGAGACGTGGACGAGGCCGTCCTTGCCGCCCATGAAGTTCACGAAGGCGCCGAAATCGACGAGGTTGACGACCTTGCCGGTGTAGATCTTGCCCACCTCGGCTTCCTCGACGATGCCGAGGATCCACTTCCTGGCGGCCTCGATCTGGTTGAGGTCCGAAGAGCTGATCTTGATCACGCCCTCGTCGTCGATGTCGACCTTGGCGCCGGTCTCGGCGACGATCTCGCGGATCACCTTGCCACCCGTGCCGATGACTTCGCGGATCTTCGACTTGTCGATCTGGATCGTCTCGATGCGCGGTGCGTGCGCCGACAGCTCTTCACGCGTGTGGTCGAGCGCCTTGGCCATTTCGCCGAGGATGTGCGCGCGGCCTTCGTTCGCCTGCGCGAGCGCGACCTTCATGATCTCCTCGGTGATGCCCGCGATCTTGATGTCCATCTGGAGCGAGGTGATGCCTTCCGACGTCCCCGCGACCTTGAAGTCCATGTCGCCGAGGTGATCCTCGTCGCCGAGGATGTCGCTGATCACCGCGAAATCCCGGTTCCCCTTGCTGTCCACTTCGAGGATGAGGCCCATCGCGATGCCCGAAACAGGGCGCTTGAGCGGCACGCCCGCGTCCATCATCGACAGCGAGCCGCCGCAGACCGTCGCCATCGACGACGAGCCGTTGGACTCGGTGATGTCGGAGAGCACGCGGATCGTGTAGGGGAACTCGTCCTTCGACGGCAGCACGGGGTGCAGCGCGCGCCATGCGAGCTTGCCGTGGCCGACTTCGCGACGACCCGGCGCACCGAAGCGGCCAACCTCGCCGACCGAATAGGGCGGGAAGTTGTAGTGCAGCATGAAGTGCTCGTAGCGAAGGCCGGTGAGGCCGTCGATCATCTGCTCGGCGTCCTTGGTGCCCAGCGTGGTCGTGCAGATCGCCTGCGTCTCGCCGCGCGTGAACAGCGCCGAGCCGTGGGTGCGCGGCAGGAAGCCGACCATTGCCTCGATCGGCCGGACGGTCTTCGTGTCGCGGCCGTCGATGCGGCGGCCATCCTTGAGGATCGCGGTGCGGACGATTTCGGCCTCGAGCTTCTTGACGAGCTTCATCGCGGCCATCTGGTCCTGCGGCGTCTCTTCCGAGAAGGCTTCCTTGGCCTTGGCGCGCGCCTCGTTGAGCGCGCCCGAGCGCTCGGACTTGTTGGTCAGCTTGTACGCCGCCTCGATGTCCTTGCCGATCAGCTTCTTGAGCTTGGTCTTCGCGGCCGAAAGGTCGGCCTGCGGCGCCATGTCCCACGGATCCTTGGCGGCCTGCTCGGCCAGCTTGATGATCGCGTCGATCACCTTCTGGCAGTTCTTGTGCGCGAACATCACCGCGCCGAGCATGACGTCTTCCGAAAGCTCCTTGGCTTCGGATTCGACCATCATCACCGCGCCCTGCGTGCCCGCGACCACGAGGTCGAGGTCGCCCGCGGCAACCTGCTCGTCGGTCGGGTTGAGGACGTACTCGCCGTCGACATAGCCGACGCGTGCCGCACCGATCGGGCCCATGAAGGGCACGCCCGACAGCGTCAGCGCCGCCGAGGCCGCGACCATCGCAAGGATGTCGGGCTCGTTCTCGCCGTCATAGCTGAGAACCTGAGCAATAACGTTGATTTCGTTATAGAACCCTTCAGGGAACAACGGCCGTATCGGCCGGTCGATGAGGCGGGAGACCAGCGTCTCCTTCTCGGTCGCGCCGCGCTCGCGCTTGAAGAAGCCACCCGGGATGCGCCCGGCGGCCGAATATTTTTCCTGATAGTGGACGGTGAGCGGGAAGAAATCCTGCCCTTCCTTGACCGAGCGCGCGGCCGTGACGGCGCAGAGCACGACGGTTTCACCCAACGTCGCGAGAACCGCGCCGTCGGCCTGGCGGGCAACGCGGCCCGTTTCGAGCTTGAGGGTTTGTCCGCCCCACTCGATTTCGACTGTCTTCATGTTGAACATCTGTTTTCCTTCACTCCCGTCGCCCTATGCGACGGGGGCCTGTGTGCGGGCTAAGCCGGCCCGTGCGGTGCGGGGCTTTCCGTGCCCCATCGGGTGAGAGCCTTATTGCCTCACCCGGTTGCCCCGGGGAAGCCGGGGCCAAGTCCGTGCTGTTGCACGGCCATTTGCGGGATTCCGGCCAGTGCCGGAATGCCAAAAGGGCGCCCGATGGGCGCCCTTAAGTTACTTGCGAAGACCGAGCTTCGCGATGAGATCGGTGTACCGCGCGTTGTCCTTCTTCTTCAGATAGTCGAGAAGGCTGCGGCGCTTGTTCACCATCATGAGCAGGCCGCGACGCGAATGGTTGTCTTTGTGGTGGCCTTTGAAGTGCTCGGTCAGGTTGACGATGCGCTCGGTCAGAACCGCGATCTGGACTTCGGGGCTGCCCGTATCACCCTCGGCGCGGGCGTGTTCCTTGATCAGCGCTTCCTTGCGCTCGGCAGTAATCGTCATAAAAATCTTTTTCCTTCGACATCGCTACAGGTTGAAGCCGCGCACCACCCGGATTTCCGGACCGGAAACCTCCACAAGCGCTACCGGCGTTTCCGCTTCGGTGGCGAGGTGAAGGCCCTGATGAGCAGCGATCCCGATCAAGACCTGCCCCTGGCGGAGCAGCCTTGCCTGATCGGGGGTGACGGATAGAGCCGGGATGTCGTCCAGCCCCGCCGTCAGCGGCAAGGTTATGTCTTCAAGCGCGCGGTGCATAGAGAGTTCCGCCAGTTTGTCCAGCGAAATCGCCTGATCGAGCGTGAAGGGGCCCGCCCTGGTGCGCCTCAGCATGGTGACATGGCCGACCGTGCCGAGCGCCAGCGCGATATCGCGCGCGAGGCTGCGGATATAGGTGCCCTTCGAGACATGCGCGGTGAGGGTGATCTCTTCCAACCCTTCGCTGCCATTCCCGCGAAAGCGGGAATCCAGACGATCTTCGAGAACCCCACCGGCATCCTCTGGATTCCCGCTTTCGCGGGAATGACACAGCGAGAGAGCGTGAATCGTCACGTCGCGCGGGCTCAGCACCACATCCTCACCCGCGCGCGCGAGGTCATAGGCGCGCTTGCCATCGACCTTGAGCGCGGAAAAGGCGGGCGGCATCTGGGAGATCGGCCCGGTGAAGCGTGGCAGGATCGCCTCCACCGCGGCAAGATCGGGGCGGACATCGCTCGTCGCGATCACCTGACCTTCGGCATCGAGCGTGTCGGTCTGCGTGCCAAAGCCGATCGTGAAGGCATAGACCTTCGACGCGTCGAGCATCCGGCCGGCCAGCTTGGTTGCCTCACCCAGCGCGACCGGCAGCACGCCCGTGGCGAGCGGATCGAGCGTGCCGCCATGCCCGACCTTCACCTTGCCGTATTCGCCTTGCCGCAACGCCCGCTTGACCGCGGAGACCGCTTGGGTCGAGCCGAGCCCCAGCGGTTTATCGAGAATGATCCAGCCGTGCATGCCGCCCTCAGCGCGTCCGCGCGACGAAATGCTTGCGGCACAGTGCGACATAGCGGTCATTGCCGCCGATCTCGGTCTGCGCGCCCTGCTGGACGGCGCGGCCCTCGGCGTCGACGCGCAGGTTCATCGTTGCCTTGGCACCGCATTCGCAGATCGTCTTCAGTTCGACGAGCACATCGGCAAGCGCGAGCAGATGGGCGCTGCCCTCAAACAGATTGGCTTGGAAATCGGTGCGCAGCCCGTAGGCAAGCACCGGGATCCGCAGTTCGTCGCAGATGCCGGCCAGCTGCCACACCTGATCGCGCGTCAGGAACTGTGCCTCGTCGACAAGGATGCAGTTGAGTGGCCGCCGCGCATGCTCGACCGCGACCGCGGCGCGGATATCGGTCCCGGCATCGAACATCGTCGCTGCCGCCTCGAGCCCGATGCGCGAGCTGATCATCCCCGGCGCATAGCGATCGTCGATCGCGGCGGTGAAGAGCATCGTCTCCATGCCGCGTTCCTGGTAGTTGAAGCTCGACTGGAGCAGCGTCGTCGATTTCCCCGCGTTCATCGACGAATAGTAGAAATAGAGCTTGGCCATGGCCTGCCTATTGGACTTGCGGACGCGCCGCGCAAGCCGTCACGCCTCGTCCTTGTCCAGGTCGCGCGCGACCTTGGGCTCGCGCAGCAACGCGTCGATATGGCTTCCCTCGTCGAAGCTCTCGTCCGCAAGGAACTTGAGCTTCGCCGCATATTTCATCTTCACGCGGTGCGCGACCTCGCGCTGGAGATAGGCAGTGTTGGTGCGAAGCGCCTTGATCACCGCTTCCTCGTCCTTGCCCAGCAGGGGCTTTACGAACACCGTGGCATGGCGAAGATCGGGGGACATGCGCACTTCGGTCACCGACACGGGATGCGTCGCGAGCGTCGCGTCATGCACGTCGCCGCGCATCAGGATCTCGGACAGTATATGGCGCACCTGTTCGCCCACGCGCAGCACGCGGACGGAGCGGGTTTCGGGGGTTTCGGTATTTCTCATCGATCAGTTGTCACAATTCTGGCGCTTGAGGTGGCACGGGCCAGCAGGCGGTCCTCGCCATCGAACAGCTCGGCCTCGAGAAAGGCGATGTTTCGGCCCAGGCTGACGACGCGGCCCCTGCCGATCACACGCCCCGGTAGTACCGGCCGGATGAAGCTGACGTTGAGGTCGATAGAAGCCGGAATGCACGCGCCACCGGTCTTGCTCACAAGCGCGGGTCCCAGCGTATCGTCGAGCATCGCGGCGACGAAGCCGCCCTGCACCGTGCCATGGGGATTGAGGAACTTTTCCGAGGGATGGAAGGCGATCTCGATCATCCCCGCCTCGGGGTCTTCGCTGACCAGTTCCCAGCCGAGTGTTTCGGCCGCCGGGGGCGCGGGCAGGCGTGAGAAGATGCTCTCCGTCATGCCGCCCGCACCTCCGTGTTAGAGCGTCCGTTCGCGCAGCTCGACCTCGAAGGTTTCGAGATAGTCGCCGGGCTTGATGTCGGTGAAGTTCTGGCTGAACGTCACACCGCATTCCAGACCCGCGCGAACCTCGGCCACATCGTCCTTGAAGCGGCGCAGCGAGGCGATCTCGCCATTGTAGATGATGACGTCGTCGCGCGTGATGCGTGCCTTGAGCGCCTTGCGGATTACGCCTTCGGTGACGAGCAGACCCGCCGCCTTGCCGTGCTTGCCCGCGGAGAAGACCTCGCGGATCTCGGCGCGGCCGACCACGGTCTCGATCGCTTCGGGGCCGAGTTCACCCGCCATTTCGGAGCGGATGTCGTCGGTGAGGTGATAGATCACGTCGAAATATTTGAAACGCACCTTGTCGCGTTCGCCGATCTCGCGTGCCTTGGCGTTGGGACGCACGTTGAAGCCGATGATCGGCGCGTTCGACGCCTTGGCAAGTGTCACGTCCGACTCGGTGATCGCGCCCACGCCCGAATGCAGGATGCGGACCTTGATCTCGTCGGTCGAAATCTTGTTGAGCGCGTTGACGATCGCCTCGGTCGAACCCTGCACGTCGGCCTTGACGACGACCGGATACTCGATCGCCTGCTTGTCCTTGAGTGCGGAGAACATCGCGTCGAAGCTCGCCGGCGCGCTCGTCGTGCGCTTTTCGAGCGCGAGCTGCTGGCGATAGGCCGCGACCTCACGTGCGCGTGCCTCGTTCTCGACGACCGAGAGCGTGTCGCCCGCATGCGGCGTGCCCGACAGGCCCAGCACCTCGACGGGCGCCGACGGTCCGGCTTCCTTGATCTGCTGGCCCTTGTCGTTGATCAGCGCGCGGACCTTGCCGCTCTCGCCGCCCACGACGAACACGTCGCCGACATGCAGCGTGCCACGGCGCACGAGGATCGTCGCCACCGGGCCGCGACCCTTGTCGAGCTTGGCCTCGACCACCGTGCCTTCGGCGGCGCGGTCGGGATTGGCCTTGAGCTCCATGATTTCGGCCTGCAGCAAGATCTTGTCGATCAGCTCGTCGAGATTGGTCTTCTTGAGCGCGGACACCTCGACATCCTGGACGTCGCCGCCCATCGCCTCGACCACGATCTCGTGCTCAAGCAGGCGCTCGCGCACCTTCTGCGGATTGGCGCCTTCCTTGTCGATCTTGTTGATCGCGATGATCATCGGCACGCCGGCCGCCTTGGTATGGTTGATCGCCTCGATTGTCTGCGGCTTCAGGCCGTCATCGGCCGCCACCACGAGGATGACGATATCGGTGACGTTCGCGCCGCGCGCGCGCATCTCGGTAAAGGCCTCGTGGCCCGGCGTATCGAGGAAGGTGACGAGCTGACCGCCCTTGGTCTTCACCTGATAGGCGCCGATATGCTGCGTGATGCCGCCGGCTTCGCCCGCGACGACATCGGTGCCGCGCAGCGCGTCGAGCAGGCTGGTCTTGCCGTGGTCGACATGGCCCATGATCGTGACCACGGGCGGACGGGCCTGGAGCGTCGCATCCGCATCGACATCGGCTTCGGTGTCGATTTCAATGTCCGAATCGGACACGCGCGTGATGTTGTGGCCGAATTCGGTCACGAGCAGTTCGGCGGTGTCCTGGTCGATCGTCTGGTTGACGGTCACCATCACGCCCATCTTGAACAGCGCCTTCACGAGGTCGGCGCCCTTTTCGGCCATACGATTGGCGAGTTCCTGCACCGTGATCGCCTCGGGGACGACGACGTCGCGGACCTGCTTCACCTGGGGCTGGCTATAGCCGCCCATATGCGCACGCTTTTCCTTCTCGCGCGCACGCTTCAGCGCGGCGAGCGAGCGCGCACGCGCGCCGCCGTCGCCCTCGTTGAGCGCGCGGTTGACGGTGAGCTTGCCCGACTGGCGGCGATCGTCGACGCCCTTGGCCGGACGCGCAGGGCGTGCCGGCGGCTCGGGCCGCTTGACGGGCGCGACCGGCGTGAACTTGCGCGGGGCGGGGTGACGTTCGTCGGTCTTGACCGTTGGCGCCGATGCCTCGGCCTTGGTCTCTGCGACAGCGGGCTGAGACTCGGGCGCGGGTTCGGGCGCTTTCGCGGCCTCCTCGGCGGCGCGCTTCGCTTCTTCCTCGGCGCGGCGCGCGGCCTCTTCCTCGGCCTTGCGATTTTCCTCGCTGCGACGCTTTTCGTCCTCGCTCGCCTCGACCTTGGCGCGTTCCTCGCGGCGGCGCGCCTCCTCGTTCGCGGCCATGCGCGCTTCCTCGGCCTCGCGCAGCAGCTTCGCCTGAAGCTCCTGGCGCGACATCAGGCTGTCCGCGGCGGGCCGCGGCGCGGGCGCCTTGGCGGCGGGGGCAGGGGCCGGCGCAGCAG
>NZ_JBYSXE010000007.1:0-112103 GCF_058781925.1 Sphingobium sp. FW306-1B-F04DB
CGATCAGCCCTGGCGCATCATGTCCATCGGCATGCGCGAATGGGCTCACGGGTTCTGATCAGTGAATCTTGGTATTAGTCCCCCCGGTCGCTGGCCCGCGCAAAAGCGGCACCGATATGGCGCCCACCGCGTGCCTCGGCGAGCCGCTCCTGGCGAGCCCTCTCGGCATAGCCCGCGCGCTGCACATCATCGCGCTCGTCATGACAGGCGGGGCAGCTCACACCCTCGATGTAACGCGGCGAATCCTTGTCCGCCGCGCTTACCGGGCGGCGACAGGCATGGCACAGCTCATGCGTCCCGATCGCAAGTCCATGCCCCACCGCTACGCGCTGGTCGAAGACGAAGCATTCGCCTTCCCACAGGCTTTGCGCGGCGGGCACCTCTTCCAGATATTTCAGGATGCCGCCCTTGAGGTGATAGACCTCGTCCAGTCCTTCGGCCTTCAGGAAGGCGGTCGATTTCTCGCAGCGTATTCCGCCCGTGCAGAACATCGCGATCTTCGGATTCCTGCCTTCTCCGATCAGCGCATCGCGCCGTTCGCGGAACCATTGCGGAAAATCGCGGAAGCTCGCGGTCTTGGGATCGATCGCGTCCCTGAAGCTGCCGATCGCCACCTCATAGTCGTTGCGCGTATCGATCACGATCGTGTCGGGATCGGAAATCAGCGCGTTCCACTCGCCGGGTTCGACATAATGGCCGACGCCTTGCAGCGGATCGATATCGGGCTGGCCCATCGTCACGATCTCGCGCTTCAGCCGCACCTTCATGCGGTGGAAGGGCATTGCCTCGGCACCCGAATATTTGACGTCGAGCCCGGCGCAATCGGGCAGTGCTTTGATATGCTCGATCACGTGGGCGATCGCCTCGGGCGAACCCGCGATCGTGCCGTTGATCCCTTCGGCGGCGAGCAGCAGCGTGCCCTTGACACCGCCCGACACGCAGACATCAAGCAGCGGTTCGCGCAGCGCCGCCGGATCGGCGAAGCGCGTGAAGCGATAGAGCGCAGCGACGCGGATCGGGAGCGTCATGCCAGCCGCTCCGCGATGTCGTCGAGCAGCCGCGATGCGCCGATGCGGAACAGCGCGGGGGTCAGCCAGTCCTCGCCCAGTTCCTGCCGGACGAGCGCGATCCATTGCAGCGCCTGATCGGCGGTGCCGATCCCGCCCGCGGGCTTGAAGCCCACGCGGCGCCCCGTCTGCGCATGGAAGTCGCGGATCGCGCGGAGCATCATCGCGCCTGCTGGCAGCGTCGCGTTGATCTTTTCCATCCCCGTCGAGGTCTTGATGAAGTCCGCGCCTGCAGCCATGCAGACATGCGACGCGCGCGCGATGGTCGTCGGATCGGCGAGTTCGCCCGTCGCGAGGATCGCCTTCATAAACGCCTCACCGCACGCCGCGCGGAAGGCGGCGATTTCGTCATGAAGCGCCTGCCAGTCGCCCGTCAGTGCATGGCCGCGGCGGATCACGATATCGATCTCGCGCGCACCCGCCGCCACCGACGCCTCGATCTCGGCGATGCGCGTGGTGAGCGGCGACAGGCCATGCGGAAAGCCCGCCGAGACCGCTGCCACCGGAATGCCGCTACCGCCGAGTGTCTCGACCGCCGCCGGCACCATCGCATGATAGACGCAGACCGCCGCTGTGGTGGCCGACGGGTCGCCGGGCAGCGGTGCCCGCGCACGCGCGCAGAGCGCACGGACGCGCTCCTCGGTATCGTCGCCTTGCAGCGTGGTCAGGTCGATGCACGAAACGGCCAGGCGCAGGTCGGCGCGCGCATCCGCTGCGGGCGCGATCGCCGCGACGGCCCGGTCGATCGCGGCGGGATCAGCGGTGATGGCTTCGAGCAGAGCCGGATCGAAGGGAAGGGAGGTCATGGCCGCCCCCCTAGTCGAATTCGTTTGAAAAGGGGAGGGGGAGCTCAGGCGAGCATCAGCCCGGCCAGCGCGGCGCTCATCAGGTTGGCGAGCGATCCAGCGATCAGCGCCTTGATGCCCATTTTCGCGATCATCGGGCGCTGGTTGGGCGCAAGGTTGCCCGTCACAGCCATCTGGATCGCGATCGAGCTGAAATTGGCGAAGCCGCACAGCGCAAAGGTGACGATCGCGATCGTGACGGGCGACAGCGCGCCCTGCACCTTGCCCAGCTCGATAAAGGCGACAAACTCATTGAGTACCATCTTGGTCCCGAACAGTCCGCCCGCCACATCCGCCTCGTGCCAGGGCACGTTGAGCATGAACATGATCGGCTGGAACAGCCAGCCAAGGATCATCTGGAACGACAGGTCGGGATGGCCGAACCAGCCGCCGATGCCCGACAGCATGCCGTTGGCAAGCGCGACCAATGCGACGAACGCGAGCACCATCGCACCCACCGCGACCGCGAGCTTGACGCCGGTCTGTGCGCCCTGCGCCGCCGCCATGATGATGTTGGCGGGCTTTTCCTCGTCATGGCTCGCCTCGGCGATCGCGATCGGCTCGAACTCGCCGATCGTCGGGTCGTCGGGCATGATGATCTTGGCCATCAGGATGCCGCCGGGCGCGGACATGAAGCTGGCGGCTAGCAGATAGGGCAGCAACTGCTCGCCGATCATGCTCGCATAGGCGCCGAGGATCGTCCCCGCGACGCCCGCCATGCCAACGGTCATGATCGTGAAGAGCTGCGACGGTGTCAGGCTCGCCAGATAGGGGCGGATGACGAGCGGGCTTTCGGACTGGCCGACGAAGATGTTCGCCGCCGCGCCCAGGGATTCAACCTTGGTGATGCCCGTCACGAGCTGGATCGCGCCGCCCACCCATTTGATGATGAGCTGCATGATGCCGAGATAATAGAGGATCGAGATCAGCGAGGCGAAGAAGATAATCACGGGCAGCGCGGCGATCGCGAAGCTGTGGCCGCCGATCGCATCGCTCGCGATCGGGCCGAAGATGAAGTCGGTGCCCGCCTTGGCATAGCCGAGCAGGTTGGAAACGCCGCGCGACATCGCGCCGATCACATTCTGTCCCCAGGGCGTGCCGAGCACGAGCGCTGCCATGCCCGCCTGCAGCGCAAACGCGGCGCCGACGACGCGCAGCCTGATCCAGCGGCGGTTGGACGACAGCGCGACGGCGATTGCCAGAATGATGACGATTCCGGCAACGCCGATAAGGTACCTGTTCATTTAAAGCTGTAACCCCCTTCAACCGCGCGGAAGTTCGATCGCGTGGATCACCGCCCCGTCAGCTGGCTTTTCGGGCGCGACGATACACGCGCGCGCGAATTCCGCCAGTCCCCGTTTTGCGGCTGCCTCGTCGGCAGCATGGACGATCGCGAGCGGCCGGTCGGGACCGATTTCCGCACCGATCGGCGCCACATCGCTGAAGCCGGTTCGCGGATCGATCGCGTCGTCGGCGGTGCGACGACCCCCGCCCAGATTGATGATCGCCTCGCCGATCGCGCGGACATCGACTTTGGTCAGATAACCGGACGTCGCGGCGAAGATGGGTCGCGAGACGGGGGCACGTGGCAAATGCCTGTCGGGTCGTTCGATCAGATCGGCCGGTCCGCCAAGCGCCGCCACCATCCGCCCGAATATCTCGGCGGCCTTCCCGCTGGCGAGTACCGCCTCTGCACGCGCCTCAGCGTCGGCATGATCCTGTGCAAGCCCACCGATGACGAGCATCTCGGTTGCGAGTGCGATCGTCACCGCATGCAGCCGCGGGTCGCGCATCGCTCCCGTCAGATAGTCGACCGCCTCTTTCACCTCGAGCGCGTTGCCCGCGCTGGTGCCGAGCACCTGGTTCATGTCGGTGATCAGCGCATGGCAGGTGACGCCGAGCGCGCTCGCCGACCCGATCAGGCTGCGTGCGAGCGCATGCGCGCGTTCGGTTTTGGCCATGAAGGCGCCCGATCCCGTCTTGATGTCCATGACGAGGCCCTTCACCCCCGCCGCGACCTTCTTGGAGAGGATCGACGCGGTGATCAGCGGGAAGGACTCGATCGTCGCGGTGATGTCGCGGATCGCATACATCCGCCGGTCGGCGGGTGCGAGTTCGCCGGTCTGGCCGATGATCGCGCAACCGTGCAGTTGCACGACGTCGCGGAACCGATCGAGGCCGGGGAAGGTATCATAACCAGGAATGCTCGCCATCTTGTCGAGCGTGCCGCCGGTATGACCCAGCCCGCGGCCCGAGATCATCGGCACATGGCCACCGCACGCCGCGACGATCGGCGCCAGCATCAGGCTGACCTTGTCGCCGACGCCTCCCGTCGAATGCTTGTCGAGCACCGGGCCGTCGAACCCCGCCTGGCTCCAGTCGATCACCTCGCCCGAACGAACAAAGGCGTCGGTCAGCGTCGCCGTTTCGTCGACATCCATGCCGTTGAGAAAGATCGCCATGGCGAGCGCCGCCGCCTGTTCGGACGGGATGGTGCCATCGGCAAGCCCCGCCGCAAAATGGCGTATATCGTCGGGCGGCAGCGCCTCGCCGTCGCGCTTGCGCCGGATGACTCCGGCCATGTCGAATGCTGCTGGCATCGCTTCCCTCATACACGCCCGCGCCGCGCATCCAACCGTCCCACATCGGCACAGCCATGGTTAACCCTTTTTAGCCGTGCACAATTTGGTCAACAAAGCGTTAACGTCGCGTGATGCAACACGCCATGCCCTTGAGCGGCGCCGCCATGCCGCCCGCTTCGTCCCCCGCGCGACCGATTCTCGGCGACGACGCGCGCCTGTTCCTGATGACCTTCGTGTCGGGTTTCTGCGTCTTCTACGGCCTGATCGCCTGAATTCAGTCGCAGGCGAGGTGTAGCTTCTGCGCCAGCCAGGCCGAGACGAGGCACATCGCCGCACTCAGCAGCAGCTGGTGCAGGATCGATACGCCCGCCGCGCTCATCCCCAGCGCGATCAGTGAACCGATCACCATCGCGCCCGAATTCACGATGTTGTTCGCCGCCACGGTGCGCGCCGCCTGACCCTTGTCGACGGTAGTGGTGAGAAAGGCATAGAGCGGCACGACAAACATGCCTCCAGCAACCGCGATGCCGAGCAGGCTGGCGAGCAGCGGGATCACGAGATCGTGGTTGAGGAATTCGCCGATACCGTAGAGGTGCCCGCCTTCCGCGCCGCGCCACTGGCTGCTGACGAAGAAGAAGGCGACGACGAATCCCGCCATCACCAGCACCGACGCCGGCGCGAACCGCGCCGAAACGCTTCCCTTCAGCAGCCGGTTGATCGCGACCGAACCGATCGCGATGCCGACCGAGAAAACCGCAAGGAACAGCGAGGCGACCGCCTTGTCCGCGGTCAGCACATTCTTGGCGAGCGGGGGGAACTGGATGAACAGCACCGCGCCGATCGTCCAGAAGAAGCTGATCGAAAGAATCGCGAGATAGAGCCGGCGGATGTGCATCGTGCCCTTCACCAGTGTGATTGACGAGCGGACGATGTGCCAGTCGATCCTGTGGTCCTCATGCACCGGCGGGGCGGGTGGCACCTGCCGTCCTGCGAAATAGCCGATCACCGCGGTCAGCACGACGCCGATCGCGGCGAATTCGACGGGAATCACGCCTGCGAGGATCGTGCCCGCAAGGATCGCGATATAGGTGCCTGCCTCGACCAGACCGGTGCCGCCCAGCACCTCGTCCCTTTCGAGATGCTGCGGCAGGATCGCGTATTTGATCGGGCCGAAAAAGGTTGAATGCACACCCATCGCGAACAGCGCGAGCAGCAGCAGCGGGATCGCGAGCAGCTTCACCGCCATGCCCTGCCAGGCGAGCAGCAACCCCGCGCCGCCGACGATCATGATCAGGATCTCGCAGAATTTGACGATGCGGATGATCCGCGCCTTGTCGAGCGAATCCGCGAGCTGGCCCGACATCGCGGAAAGCAGGAAGAAGGGCAGGATGAAGACGCCCGTCGCCAGTCCGCTGAACGCGGTTTCGGATGCTGCGTCGTTATAGACGCCATAAACGACGAACAGGACCATCGCCTGCTTGAACAGATTGTCGTTGAAGGCGCCGAGGAGCTGCGTGACGAAAAGCGGCAGGAAACGGCGCCGTGCAAGAAGCCGGAGCGAGGTTTTCATAAAGGCGCGGATTCGCTCCGACTGACTAGGTTGCGGGCTTCATAGCTGAGCGCCTGCCCAAGTCCAATCAAACTCTCCACAGCGCGCTTCCGTCGCGCTATGGGTGGGGCGACCATGCTGACGCTGCCCAACATATTGACGCTTTCGCGCATCTTCACCGTCCCCCTGCTGGTCTTCCTGCTATGGCCTCACCCGAAGCCCTTCGACTATATGCTCGCCTTCGCGCTCTACTGCCTGATGGGAATAACCGATTATTTTGACGGTTATCTTGCGCGCGCCAAGGGCACGGTCTCGCGGCTCGGGATCTTCCTCGATCCGATCGCCGACAAGATCATGGTCGCCTCGGTCGTCGTGATGCTGATCTTCATCGACGATATTCGCGGCTATCACATGATCGCGGCGCTCATCATCCTGCTGCGCGAGATCATGGTCTCGGGTCTGCGCGAATTCCTCGCGGGATTGAGCGTCTCGGTCCCCGTCAGCCAGCTTGCCAAGTGGAAGACGACCTTCCAGCTCATCTCGCTGGGCGCGCTGATCTTCGCGGGCGCGGTGCCGCAATGGCCATGGGTGATGTCGGTCGGGCTGCTGACGCTTTGGGGCGCCGCGATCCTGACGCTGGTCACCGGCTGGGACTATCTGCGCGTCGGCCTCAAGCACATGGACTGAGCATGTCGGTCGAGCTTCTCTATTTCGCCTGGGTGCGCGAGGCGATCGGTCAGGATTCGGAGCGCGTCGCGCTTCCCGACAGCGTCGCCACCGTCGCTGACCTGGTTGCCTGGCTGGCGGCGCGCGGCGGGGGCTATGCGCGCGCCTTTGCCGAACCTGCGCGGTTGCGTGCCGCGGTCGATCAGGCCTTCGTTCCGCTCGACGCGCCGATCGCGGGCGCGCGCGAGATCGCGCTGTTTCCGCCGGTCACGGGCGGATGAGGCACCTCGGCGTCGGCGAAGCGGATTTCGAGAGCGCGGCATTGCTGGCCGAGCTCGAGGCGCTCGGCGGCGGTGCAGTCGCCAGCTTCACGGGGCTGGTGCGCGGCGGGGGCGGGCTCTCCTCAATGACGCTCGATCATTATCCCGCGATGACCGAACGCGCGCTCGCCGCGATCGCGGCGCAAGCCGAGGCGCGCTGGCCGCTGCTCGGCATCGTCATCGTCCACCGCGTCGGCACGCTCAGGCCGGGAGATCGCATCGTGTTCGTTGGCACCGCCGCCGCGCACCGCGCTGCCGCGCTCGATGCGTGCCATTTCCTGATCGACTGGCTCAAGACCGAGGCGCCCTTCTGGAAGAAGGAGGATTTTGCGGATGGACGGAGCGCGTGGGTTGAGGCGCGCACCGCCGATGACGTGGCGCGCGATCGCTGGCGGTCCTGATCAGCCGTTGACGTCGCGGAGCACGTCCGCAAGCAGCTGGAAGTCGCGTTCGCGCGGACTGCCCTTGCGCCAGACAAGCGCGATCCGGCGCGACGGGTAGTCGGCTTCGAGCGGCCGCGCCTCAATCGCGGTACCCTCCAATATTCCCGCGTCGAGCGCCATTTCGGGGAGCAGCGTGACGCCCAGCCCGTTGTCGACCATCTGGACGAGCGTGTGCAGCGAGGTGCCAAGCATGGCCGCCTCGGCGCGCAGCTCGGGCCGGTTGCACGCCGCCAGCACATGGTCCTTCAGGCAGTGCCCGTCCTCGAGCAGCAGCAGGCGGCTCTCGTCGATCGCGTCGGCGCTCACCAGTTCGGGCAGGTCGGGCTTTTCGTCGTGCGGAAAGGCGACGAACAGCCGATCCTCGAACAGCGGCGCCGCCTCGACGTCGCCACAGGCATAGGGCAGCGCCAGCAGCACGCAATCAACCTGGCCGTGATGCAGCGATTCGCATGCCGACCGGCTCGTCTCCTCGCGCAGATAGAGCTTGAGCTCGGGCCAGTCGCGCCGGATTCTCGGCAGGATCCGCGGTAGCAGGAAAGGGGCGATCGTCGGGATCACGCCCATGCGCAGTTCGCCCGACAGCGGTTTGCCCGCCGCGCGCGCCATGCCGGAGAGCTCCTCGGCCTCGCGCAGCACGCGCACGGCCTTGTCGGTGATCTTTTCGCCAAGCGGGGTGAAGCGGACGACGCGGCGCGTGCGCTCGACCAGCGTGATGCCGATCAGCGATTCGAGCTCGCGAAGCCCCGCCGAAAGTGTCGACTGGGTGACGAAGCATGCCTCGGCGGCACGGCCGAAATGGCCGTATTCGCGCAACGCCACGAGATATTGCAGCTGCTTCAACGTCGGCAGATAGGTCGACATTAATCACCCTTATCGATCAATAGGGGCGATATAAGCGATCCGTTCGATATTTCCAGCGCTCAGCTGAGCGCGCGATAGATGCTGTAGAGGCTGGTTATCGTCAGCACGACGCCGACCATCGTCATCAATGTCCGCGCCTCGATCCGCTTGGCGAGATAGGCGCCGAAGGGGGCGGCGAGCAGGCCGCCGATCAGCAGGCCGATCGTGACCGTGGTGAACGCCGCAAAGCCCAGCTGCAGGATGAAGGCGATCGATACGACCGTCGTCAGGAAGAACTCGGCGGTGTTGACCGTCCCGATCGTCGTGCGCGGCGCCGAGCCTTGAATCAGCAGGTTGGAGGTCACGACAGGCCCCCAGCCGCCGCCGCCTGCCGCATCGAGGAAGCCGCCGACCAGTCCCAGCGGTGCGATGACCTTGGGCTGCTTGTGCTCACGTGGCAGGTCCCATGCGCGCCACAGCAGGTAAAGGCCGATGCACGTCAGATAGCCCATCACATAGGGCCGCGCGACATCGGCATGGATGTTGGTCAGCACATAGGCGCCGAGAACGCCGCCGATCATGCCCGGGATCACAAGCCTGGCGAAAAGTTTCCAGTCGACATTCTTGTGCAGCACATGGCTGATCCCCGATGCCGCGGTTGTGAAGGTCTCGACCAGGTGCACGCCCGCCGACGCACGTGCCGGTGCGATGCCCATCACGCTCACTAGCAGCGTGTTCGAAATGACGCCGAAGGCCATGCCGAGCGCACCATCGATCATCTGGGCTGCGAAGCCGATCGCAATGAACGGGAGGACGGCGGTCCAGTTTTCGCTGATAAGCTCGATCATTCCGTTCTCGTCGCTTCCCTTTGGTTGCGGCGGTGCTGCCCTAGCATGGTTCCCGGCACAAGACAGTTTCCCTATCAGCTGGGTCGAGAATAGCTATCAGCAGACAGGAAAACCGGCTAGGACGTTTGGCTGGAAATTGCGCGTTACGACCATTAGATTGATCTCCTCGCTAAGGAAAGGTCGGCCGGATGCTGGCAACGCTCATATCCTATCTCGATTCGATCAAGGCGCGCGATCCGGCGCCGCGGTCCAGATGGGAAATCCTGCTCTATCCGGGCGTGCTCGCCGTCGGCATGCACCGTCTCGCGCACTGGCTGTTCGAGGCGAACCTGTTCTTCCTCGCGCGCTTCGTCAATCACACCGCGCGCTTCCTGACCGCGATCGACATCCATCCGGGCGCGAAGATCGGGCGCAACCTATTCATCGACCATGGCTTCACCGTGATCGGTGAGACCGCCGAGATCGGCGACAATGTCACGATCTATCAGTGCGTCACGCTGGGCGGCACCAATCCCGCCAACGGTATCGCGGGCAAGCGCCACCCCACGCTCGAGGACGGCGTGATTCTCGGCTCGGGCGCGCAGGTGCTCGGCCCGATCACCGTCGGCGTCCGCGCCCGCGTCGGCGCCAACGCCGTGGTCACGAAGGACGTGCCCGAGGGCGCAGTGATGGTAGGCATTCCGGCCAAGGCCACGCTGGTCGATGTTAGCGAGTACCAGAAGGGCTTCGTCCCCTATGGCACGCCGTGCAAGGACGTGTTCGATCCCGCGACGCAGAAGCTCGAGATCATGAAATGCGAGATCGAGACGATGCAGAAGCGCATCGCCGAACTGATGGCCGAGCGTGACGCCACGGCCGAAGACAGGAAGCAGCGCGACCGCGCATGAGCGGGATCGTCACCCCCTTTCCGATCGCGCTGCGCAGCGGCGCACAGACAGGGTTCGAACGCGGGGAACTGATGCGCATCCTCGATCTTTACGGGCGCATGGTGGCCGCCGGCCACTGGCGCGACTATGCGATCGATCTGGGCCGCGATGCGGCCATTTTTTCGGCCTTTCGCCGCGCTGCCGAACGCCCCGAATACCGCATCGAGAAACGCCCCGCGCTGCGCCAGCGCCAGGGCATGTGGGCGTTGGTCAACGAATCGGGGGCTACGCTCCGGCGCGGGCACGATCTGGGCTCGGTGCTGGCACCCGTCGAACGCAAGCTCATCAAGCTGGTGGCGGATTGATTGAACCCTTGGCTGAAGCCGCGAAAGGGTGAACTGCAAACGCTGGCTTCGAAAGGTCGGACGCCAGACCAAGGCCCCGATTGTCGCCGCTACCAAGGTGAGGGGCCCCGGGATTCCTCGCCCCGCTCGTCGAGACAGCCTTTCAAAAAATTTTTCGCTGGCATGTCGATTCCATCTGAGCCTGTTCGTCGTTGGAGCACGAGACCGCTCATAGTCTCGATGAGGCAGAGGAGAAAACCAATGCGTGTCATGGTTATAGTCAAGGCGACCGAAGACAGCGAAGCAGGCGCCATGCCCTCAACCGAGCTCGCCGACGCGATGACGAGGTTCAACGAGGAATTGGTCAATGCGGGCGTCATGCTCGGCGGCGAGGGACTGAAAGCGTCCTCGGAGGGCAAGCGCGTGGCGTTCGACGGTCCCGGCCGCACCGTGATCGATGGCCCGTTCGCGGAGACGCGCGAGCTGGTCGCCGGCTTCTGGCTGTGGGAAGTCAAGGACATGGCCGAGGCGATCGAGTGGGTGAAGCGTTGTCCCAATCCCATGCCCGGCCCCAGCGAGATCGAGATCCGCCCGGTCGTTCAACTGTCTGATTTCGGTGACTCGGTAACGCCCGAAATCATCGAGCGCGAAGAAAAGCTGCGCGAGCGGCTCGAGCAACGCTAAGGCCAACCTTTGGCGCCCCCGCTTGTCTTGTCCGGGACATTCTCCGACAAGACAGGCATGGCGGCGAGCGACACCCACCAGGCGATCGAGGCGGTTTTCCGGATCGAGCGCGCCAGGCTCATCGCGGGGCTGGTGCGAATGGTGCGCAGCGTCGATCGGGCCGAGGAACTCGCGCAGGACGCGCTGCTCACCGCCCTCGCCGAATGGCCGAAGACCGGCGTCCCGAACAATCCCGGCGCCTGGCTGATGGCGGCGGCGAAGCGCCGCGCCATCGACGGCATCCGCCGCGACAAGATGCGCGCGCGCAAGCACGCCGAGATCGCGCGGGAACTGGACGATGAGCGCGACTCCACCGTCGAGGAGATCGAGGCAGCCATGGACGATGATGTCGGTGACGAGCTGCTCGGACTGATCTTCACCGCTTGCCACCCGGTCATTTCCGCGGACGCGCGCGCGGCGCTCACCCTGCGCCTGATCGGCGGGCTGACGACCGACGAGATTGCCCGGGCCTTCCTTACCGGCGAGCCGACCATTGCCCAGCGCATCGTCCGGGCCAAGAAGACGATCGGCAATGCCAACCTTGTCTTCGAGGTGCCGCGTGGTGCGGAACGCGCCGAACGCCTCGCCTCGGTGCTGGAGGTCATCTATCTCATCTTCAACGAGGGCTATGCGGCCACCGCCGGTGAGGACCTGATCCGTCCAGCCCTGTGTGCCGAGGCGCAACGGCTCGGCCGCATACTTGCAGGGCTGATGCCGGACGAACCGGAGGTTCTGGGGCTGCTCGCGCTGATGGAAATCCAGGCCTCGCGCCTCCCCGCGCGCACCGGGCCGGATGGCGTCTTCGTGCCCTTGACCGAGCAGAACCGCGCGCGCTGGGACCAGCTGCTCATCCGTCGCGGGCTCGCCGCCCTGGCGCGTGTCGAGGCGCTGGGCGGCGCGGACGGCCCCTATGCCCTGCAGGCCGCGCTCGCCGCCTGCCACGCCCGCGCCCGGCGGGCAGAAGAGACCGATTGGCCCCGGATCGCAGCGCTTTACGATCGTCTGCGCCAGGTGATGCCCTCGCCGGTGGTCGATCTCAACCGGGCCGTGGCCTATAGCATGGCCTTCGGCCCCGACGCCGGCCTCAGGCTTGTCGATGAGATCGCCGAAGCCGCGGTGCTGCGCAACTATGCGCCGCTGCCGGCGGCGAGGGGAGATTTCCTGTTTCGCGCCGGCCGTCTTTCCGAAGCCAGGGTCGAGTTCGAAGCCGCGGCAGCCCTCACCCGCAACGCACCCGAGCGAGCTTTCCTGCTCGCGCGCGCGGCCGCCTGCGTCGCATAGCGAGCCACCCGCGCATCGACCATCAGCCCATCCGGCGTGCCGAGGCCGGCTTCGCCTCGATCGGGCTCTCGGGCGAACACAAAAAAAGCCGCGCGCCTCTGGGAGGGGACGCGCGGCCAGTGTGTGTCCGGTCAGGGTCTCAGGCGGGTCGGGCGAGAGGGGCCGGACGGTCCGAAACGGGCAGCTTGTCACGCCAGTCGCCGGGCAGCGTCCCCACCACCATGCGGCGGACGGGGTGCCAGAAGGCGGAGAGCATGAGCAGTGCCGAACCAATGATAAGCGCGGTGAACGCAACACCCAGGCTGACCGCGCCGAAGCGTTCGAACAGCGCGCTCATCGCATAGAGCACATAGGCGAGCGACGAGACGAGCAGCGCGCGGCGGTCGACCGCGAGCGAGACGCAGGCGAAGAAGATGTAGAGCGCGATGACGATCGCGGCCTGCGCGGTGCCGACCACGCCGTCGAGCACGCCCAGCTGATGGAAGATCGGGTGCGCGATCATTGGTGCCGCCGCGAGGTGGAGCCAGAAGGCGACGTCGGCGCGGCGCGTCTGGCGCGTGCGGTCCGACATGTCCCACCACATCGCGGTCGCGAACAGCGCGATGCCGCCCGCGAGCACGAACCACGGCACCTGATCGTTGAGGTCTGTATTGATCGCGAGCGCCGTCGCCACGAGTACGCCGACGAGCGATACCGCACCCGCGGCGACCGTGATCGGCACATGGAAACGGCGCCAGTGTGCCCAGGTCGCGATCGCGGTCACGACGCCGATCCCCGCGAGGATCAGCGCGTTGGTGCGATCCGACAAATCAGGCGCGATATCGACCATCGTCCCGATCATCGTTCCAGCGACGCCGCCCGCAAAGGTGAGCAGCAGCAGGATGCTCGGCAGCGCCATGCGCCGCTTCCTTGTGAAATATTCGGCGAGCAGCCAGCTTGCCCCCGCGACGAGCGCACCACCGAGCGCCCGCGACGTATCGCCCCCGATCCACGCGAGCGCGGTCAGCAGCAGCGCGATCGCGATCGCGACGAAGATGTCGTTGAAGCCTGTGAGCAGGCGAAAGCTCTCCTCGTCGACCAGCGCGGTCGCGCGGCTTGCGGCGATATGATTGCGAAAGGCGTCGGCCGCGGCGGGCGACAGCACGCCCGCCGCCACCGCGGCCTCAAGATCGGATTCGCTGTACATTGGCCATGATCCTCCTCCGTGAAGCATCATAGCATTGGTGTATTAATACAGCAATACACATCTGAATCTGAACGGGCCTGGCTTATTGGCCTTGCAGCTTGCTCATGATCAGCATCGACTGCTCGGCGCCCGACTGCGGAACGGTCTCGCCCGTGCGGTCGGTGATCTGCGCCCAGGCAGCGGCGACGCCTTCGGGGGTGCGCTGGTCTTCGGGCAGCCAGGCGCCCTGCGTCATCGTGACATAGGCGGCCTGGAACACGCCCGCGCCCGCGCCGACGATCGCGTTGCTCGGCGCGTCCTCGGAGACGAGATAGAGCGCGGCGGGCGCGACATTCTCGGGCGCGAAGGCGGCGAAGGCGGCTTCGGGAAAGATATCCTCGGTCATCCGCGTGCCCGCGACGGGGGCGAGCGTGTTGACCCTGATGTTGTACTTGGCACCCTCGAGATAGAGCGTCTTGGTCAGCCCCGCGAGGCCGAGCTTGGCCGCACCATAATTGGCCTGGCCGAAATTGCCGTAGAGCCCCGTCGACGATGCGGTCATCAGGATGCGGCCGTAATTCTGGTCGCGCATCGTGTCCCACACCGCCTTGCTGCAGTTGGCCGAGCCGAGCAGGTGGACCTTGACGACGAAGTCGAAGTCGCCGGGCTCCATCTTGGCGAAGCTCTTGTCGCGCAGCACGCCCGCATTGTTGATCAGGACATGGACTCCGCCCCAGGCTTCCTTGGCCCTGGCGACCATCTCGACCATCTGCTCATATTCGGTGACGCTGCCGCCATTGGACATGGCGATACCGCCCGCGGCCTCGATCTCCTCGACCACCTTCAATGCCGCGTCCGAATGACCCGTGCCGTCGCGCGATCCGCCAAGATCGTTGACCACCACCTTCGCACCGCGCTTCGCGAGTTCGAGCGCATAGGCGCGGCCCAGTCCTCCGCCTGCGCCGGTGACGATGGCGACGCGGTCCTTGAAACTGATGGTCATTGTGGGTGGTCTCCTGTCGTTTACGTGAACGTCAGCTATCGACCGATCCCGCAAAAGACAAGAGGACAAAGGCATGCAAACCGCGGCCCCTGAAACGATCGCCGCGCGTCGCGCGTCGATGTTTCAGAGGAAAGGTCGACCGTTATGGAAACCGCACTATTTCGGACTGCGGCGCTGTTTGCAGCTGTCCGTGACGGTCTTTGAGCACCACGGATACTCGGTCTTGGGCGCGGGCGGCGGATATTTCTGCTCCACCGTCTGCGAAGGGGCCACCTGCTTTGTCTCTCCGGCTGGCGGCGCTGCGGTAGCAGGATCGGCCGGTGGCGGCGCGGCTTCCGGTGCCGAGGGCGGGGCGCCTTCCGGTGTCGGGGGCGGTGCGCCTTCCGGTGCCGGGGGCGGTGTTTGTTCTGGTGCCGGTGGTGTGGCTTCAGGTGCCGGGGGCGGCATTTGCTGGGCTGGCGGCGTTTCCTGGGCGAAGGCGGCGCTGCCCATCAGGAGTGCCGCCGCGAACATGAGCTTTTTCATCGCAACCTCCACTTGGCGGCCTCAGTCAGCCGCGTCGTCTCCGCGACCCATTGGGGGAACGCGGAGATGCAGATTCAGAACGATGAAACAACGAAAGTGATCCATTTTCGGCCCGATTCGCCCCGACGACTGCGCTCAGCCGCCTCAAAACAGGGCCAGATCAGGCTGCGGCGTCGGTATCCAGCGCATAGCCCGCCGAGCGGACGGTGCGAATGATATCGGCACGGCCGCCCTGGTTGATCGCCTTGCGCAGCCGGCGGATATGGACATCCACCGTCCGCGGCTCGATCTCGCTGTCACGACCCCAGACGCTGTCGAGCAGCCGTTCGCGCGAGAAGACCCAGCCGGGATGCTCGAGGAAGTGCTTGAGAAGGCGGAATTCGGTCGGACCCAATGGCACGACGTCGCCGCCGCGCTTCACCTTGTGGCCGACGGTGTCCATCTCGATATCCGAATAGGACAGCGTCTCGCCCGCCAGCGCGGGACGGACGCGGCGCAGCACCGCGCCCACGCGCGCGACGAGCTCGCGCGGCGAGAAGGGCTTGGTGACATAATCGTCGGCGCCCGTCTCGAGCCCGCGGACGCGATCCTCCTCTTCACCGCGCGCGGTGAGCATGATGATCGGCACGTTCGCGGTTTCGGGGGCGCGGCGCAGGCGGCGGCAGACCTCGATCCCCGAAAGGCTTTCGACCATCCAGTCGAGCAGCACGATGTCGGGCGTCGATTCCTGCGCGAGCAGCAGTGCTTCCTCGCCATCGGGCGTATGACGGACCGAAAAATCCTCGCGCTGGAAATTGTAGATGAGGAGTTCGGCAAGCGCCGCGTCATCCTCGACCAGCAGCATGTCTGCGCGCGCCAAGGTCTTAGTTTCCCTGCGGTGCGGTAGGATCTTCGCCGCGTTCGCGGTCGGCAAGATATTCGCCTGTGGCAGCATAATAGACCATCTCCGCTACATTGGTGGCATGATCGCCAACGCGTTCGAGGTTCTTGGCAATGAAGAGCAGGTGCGCGGCCTCGCCGATGGTCTGGGGATTTTCCATCATGAAGGTGACGAGCGTCCGGAAGATGCTGTTGTAGAAATCGTCGACCACCTGGTCCTTTTCGACCACCGCGACCGCCTTTTTCGCGTCGCGCGCGGCAAAGGCATCGAGCACGTCATGCACCATCTCGGTCGCGGTGCGTGCCATTGCGGGCATCAGCGACAGCGGTTCGATCTTGCGCTTGGTCTCGATCAGCGGAACGCGCTTGGCGACGTTCTTGGCATAGTCGCCGATCCGCTCGATCACGCCCGCGATCTTGATCGCGGCCACCACCTCGCGCAGGTCGTCGGCCATCGGCGCGCGCAGCGCGATGATGCGGACAGCGGCCTTCTCGATCGCGGCCTCGAGCTCGTCGATCTTGCGGTCATCGGCGACGATCTGCTTGGCCGCGACGTTGTCGCGTTTGATCAGCGCATCCATCGCGCTGATGATCGCGCTCTCGGCGCGGCCGCCCATCTCGGAGATGAGCCCGCGCAGCTCGCCGATATCCTCGTCGAAGGCCTTGACGGTATGTTCGGTGCCAGTTCCCATGTTCTTGTCTTTCCTCAGCCGTACCGGCCCGTGATGTAGTCCTTGGTCCGCTCCTGACGCGGATTGGTGAAGATCTCGGACGTCTCGCCATACTCCACCAGGTTGCCGAGGTGGAAAAAGGCGGTCCGCTGCGAGACGCGCGCGGCCTGCTGCATGTTGTGCGTCACGATCACGATCGCATAGCGGCCGCGCAGCTCGTGGATCAGTTCCTCGATCTTGGCGGTGGCGATCGGGTCGAGCGCCGAGCACGGCTCGTCCATCAGGATCACCTCGGGATCGACCGCGATCGCGCGCGCGATGCACAGGCGCTGCTGCTGGCCGCCCGAAAGCGCGGTGCCGCTGTCCGACAGCCGGTCCTTCACCTCGTCCCACAGGCCTGCCTTGCGCAGCGCCTGCTCAACGATCGCGTCCATGTCCGCCTTGTTGGAGGCCAGCCCGTGAATGCGCGGGCCATAGGCGACATTCTCGTAGATCGACTTGGGGAAGGGGTTGGGCTTCTGGAACACCATGCCGACGCGCGCCCGCAACTGCACAACATCCATCGAGGACGCGTAGATATTCTCGCCGTCGAGCTCGATATCGCCCTCGACGCGCGCAATCGGGATGGTGTCGTTCATGCGGTTCAAGGTACGCAGAAAGGTGGATTTTCCGCAGCCCGACGGGCCGATGAACGCGGTTACATTCTCCATGTCCACGTCGATCGAGACATTGTCGATCGCGCGCTTGTCGCCGTAGAAGACGCTGACGCCCCGCGCCGTCATTTTCGATTTTTCGGTCATTTGTTCCATTACCAGCGCTGTTCGAACTTGTTGCGGAGATAGATTGCAAGCCCGTTCATCGTGAGCAGGAAGACGAGCAGCACGATGATCGCGGACGAGGTTTTTTCGACGAAGCCGCGGCTCACCTCGTCCGACCAGAGGAAGATCTGGACTGGCAGGACGGTCGCCGGATCGGTGATGCCCCCGGGCGGCGTCGCGATGAAGGCGCGCATCCCGATCATCAGCAATGGCGCGGTCTCGCCCAGCGCGCGCGCCATGCCGATGATCGTGCCCGTCAGGATACCGGGCAGTGCGAGCGGGAGCACATGGTGGAACACGACCTGCACGGGGCTTGCACCGATGCCGAGCGCGGCGTCGCGGATCGAGGGCGGCACCGACTTGATCGCGTTGCGCCCCGCGATGACGATGACGGGCATGGTCATCAGCGCCAGCGTCATGCCGCCGACCAGAGCGGCCGAGCGCGGCAGGTGCGCGAAGTTGAGGAACACCGCGAGGCCCAGAAGGCCGAAGATGATCGAGGGCACCGCGGCGAGATTGTTGATCGACACCTCGATCAGGTCGGTCCAGCGGTTGCGCGTCGCATATTCCTCCAGATAGACCGCGGCGAGCACGCCCACGGGGAAAGCGAGCAGCAGCGTCACCAGCATCGTCAGCAGCGAGCCCTTGAGCGCCCCCCAGATGCCGACGCGCGTGGGATCGGTCGAATCCGCCGCGCTGAAGAAGCTTATGTTGAAACCCGTGCTGACGCGACCCTCGCCGTCGAGCTTCCGATAGATCGCCTCTGCCTCGGGTTCGCCCTTGCCCTTGGCGGCCAGGTCGATCGTGGTTGCCGCGGGCACCGCGATGTCGACCCTGCGCGACAGCACCGACGGATCGTCCTTGATCGCATCGCGGACCTTGAGCCAGGCGCTGTCGGAAATGTAGCGCGCGCCATCGGGACCGAAGGCCGCCACCGCAGCAGCGGAGGTCGCGCCTTCGATATTGGCGCCGGCGAGCACCGCATCGGCGCTCGGGCCCTTGAGCGTGGCGGGATCGAGGATCATCGCCGCGCGCGGAAAGTCCACGGGCAGGCGGATTTCGGTCTGGGTGAAACCGCGCACGCCGTTGCCGAGCATCGTGATCAGCAGGAAGGCGAGGAACGCGACCGAGATCAGCACCGCGCCCAGTCCCATCAGCCGGAAACGGCGTTCGGCGGCATAGCGCTTCGCGATGCGGCGTTGCATCGCGTCGGTCTTCCAGTCAGTCGGCTTGCGAGCCGCCCGGGCGGCGGGGAAGGGAGCCTCTGCGACCATGGCCTTACTCATATGCTTCCCGGTACTTCTTGACGACGCGCAGTGCGACGATGTTGAGCAGCAGCGTGACGATGAACAGGACGAGGCCGAGCGCAAAGGCGGCAAGCGTCTTGGCGCTGTCGAACTCTTGGTCGCCCGTCAGCAGCTGGACGATCTGGGTGGTGACGGTGGTCACCGAGGCGAAAGGGTTGGCGGTCATGTTGGCAGCAAGGCCTGCCGCCATCACCACGATCATGGTTTCGCCGATCGCGCGGCTGACCGCGAGCAGCACGCCGCCGACCACGCCGGGCAGCGCTGCCGGGAGCAGCACCTTGCGGATCGTCTCCGACGGGGTCGCGCCCATCGCGAGCGAGCCGTCGCGCATCGACTGCGGCACCGCGGCGATCGAATCGTCGGCCATCGAGGAAACGAAGGGGATGATCATCACCCCCATCACCGCGCCCGCGGCGAGCGCGGATTCGGACGAGGCGCCGCTGATCCCGATCATGACCGCGAAATCGCGGAGCGCGGGCGCGATGGTGAGCGCGGCGAAATAGCCATAGACCACGGTTGGCACGCCCGCCAGGATCTCGAGGATCGGCTTCATCCAGCTGCGTGTGCGCGGCTTGGCATATTGCGTCAGGTAGATCGCGCTCATCAGCCCCAGCGGGATGGCGACGAGCATCGCGATGATCGCGCCGATGAAGATCGTGCCCCAGAAGAGCGGGATCGCGCCGAACGACCCCGACGACGCGGGCAGGTTGGATGCGGGCGGGCTCCATTTGGTGCCGAACAGGAATTCGATCGGCGAAACCATTGAGAAGAAGCGCACCGATTCGAAGAGCAGCGAAGCGACGATGCCGATCGTTGTGAGGATCGCGACGAGCGAGGCGAGCAGCAGCGTGCCCATCACCAGCCGCTCGACACGGGTTCGCGCGCGGAAATCGGGCTTGATCCGCGTAAAGGCATAGGCCCCGCCCGCAAAGGCGAGGATCATCGCGAGCACGCTGCCGATGATGCCGTATTTGGTGATCGCCGCGGAATAGGCGGGCGCGAGCGCGTTGGACTGCGGATTGAAGGCGGCCTGGACAGCCCCCGTCGCGAGCGCGCGCGCTTCGGACAGGACCGCGGCGCGTTCCATGCCAAAGGCGGGCAGGTCCGCGGCGGCGGGCGTCGCGAGTACAGACTGGGTGATGAGCCCCGGCGACACCGAAGCCCAGACGGCCAGAAACAGCAAGGCGGGCAGTGCGGTCCAAAGCCCAACATACCAGCCATGATAGGCGGGCAGCGAATGCGGTCGACCAGCTCCCGTGCCCGCAAAGCGCGACGCACGCATGCGCGCCGTCACCCAGGCGATGAGCCCCAGTCCCAGCACGAGAAACAGGAGTGCGAGTGTGGACACTGGTGGTCTTGCGCCTTTCGTTCGTGTCGCCGTCAAACAAGCGGCCGGGCGAGAGGCAAAACCTCCTCGCCCGGCCGCATTAGGGTCTTAGTGCAGGTCAGCGCCGTTCATGAAGGTCAGCTTGCTTGCGACCTCGGCGTTGGCGGCGCGTACCGCATCGGGCGACGCGATCAGCCCGCGCTTGGCGAGATAGCCATCCGGATTCCAGGCCGAAGCATATTCGCTGATGAACTCCTTGAGCCCCGGAATGGCGTTCAGATGTCCGCCCTTCACATAGATGTAGAGCGCACGCGCGCCGGGATAGGAGAAGTCGGCGATCGTCGCATAGGTCGGCGCGATATTGTTGATCTTCACGCCCTGCACGGCGTTCAGGTTTTCCTCAAGGAAGCTGTAGCCGAGCACGCCGATCGCGTTGGGGTTGGCGGCCAGCTTCTGGACGATCAGGTTATCGTTCTCGCCCGAGTCGATATAGGCGCCGTCCTCGCGGACCTTGGTGCAGATGTCCTTGTGCTTGTCGGCGTCCTTGTCCTTGAGCGCCTTCATCTCGGGGTTCGCGTTGCAACCCTTTTCGAGGATCAGCTCGGCGAGCGAGTCGCGCGTGCCCGAGGTCGAGGGCGGGCCATAAACCTGGATCGCGATCGCGGGCAGCGCCGGGTTCACGTCCTTCCACGTCTTGGCGGTATTGGGCTTGCCATAGGGATTGGCCGCGAGCGCCTTGTAGATGTCCTCGGTGGTCAGCGCCATCTTGGGGCCGTTCTTGGCCTCGATCAGCGCGAGGCCGTCAATGCCCACCTGGATCTCAACGATGTCCTTGACGCCATTCTTCTGGCAATCGTCGAATTCCGACTTCTTCATGCGGCGCGAGGCGTTCTCGATATCGGGATGGTTGGCGCCGACGCCCGCGCAGAACAGCTTCATGCCTGCGCCGGTGCCGGTCGATTCGACCACGGCCGCCTTGAAGCTCGGGTTCTTGGTCACGAACTGTTCGGCCACTGCGGTCGTGAACGGATAGACCGTCGACGAACCCACGACCTTGATCTGGTCGCGCGCGCCCGAAGCGCCCGTGCCGGCCTGGTCGCCGCATGCAGCAAGCGCGAGCGCCGAAACGGCGATGAAAGCAAAATTCTTCAACATAAGGATCTCCCCTGCCGCATGGGTCTCGCGGCTTGGCGCCGCCCCTAGCAGTGCGTGATTGGGCTTTTGTTGCAGTTGTGTGTCAGTTTGATGACAGCATGCCCGGGGCGACGGGAAGATTGACGGTTACGGTCGTGCCCTTGCCCTGAATGCTTGCAATATCAAGCTTTCCGCGATGCCGTTCGACGATGTGCTTGACGATCGAGAGCCCCAGGCCGGTGCCGCCCATGGCGCGGCTGCGCCCCGAATCGACGCGGTAGAAGCGCTCGGTGAGTCGCGGCAGGTGCTCGGCGGCGATTCCCTCGCCCTCATCCTCGACCGACAGGCGCACCATCGAATCGCCATTACGCGACATCGCGATGCGGATCGGCGTGCCCGCGCGGCCATATTTGATCGCGTTGCCGACGATATTGTGGACAAGCTGCGACAATTGGGCGCGATCGCCCGCCACGGGCGGGACACCCGCGTCGATGGTGATCAGCAGATCGCGGTCGCGGCCGTCGGGGCCGTCCTTGACCACGCGATTGACGTCGCCGATCAGCGTGGCGAGATCGACCGCGTCGTCGGGCGCGCGGTGCTTGTCCGCCTCGATGCGCGACAGCGAAATGAGGTCGTCGACGAGCGTCTGCATGCGCCGCGCCTCCTTCATCATCACGCCGAGGAAGCGGTCGCGCGTCCCTTCGTCGCCGCCGGCCTCGGGATCGCCCAGCGTTTCGATGAAACCCAGGATCGCGGCGAGCGGCGTACGCAGCTCGTGGCTGGCATTGGCGACGAAATCGACGCGCATCCGCTCGGCCGCATGCGCAACGCTGCGATCGACGAGATGGACGAGGCGGCGCCCGTCGCCCAGTTCGGCGACGTGCATCAGCCAGCGCTGCTCGCGCGCGCCGAGGCCGACCAGTTCGATCCCGCCATCGGAACTGCCGCGAAAGTTGCGCGCCAGATGCTCGGCGGCGGCAGGGTGCCGGATCGCGGTGCGGATATCCTCGCCGACGATATGCCGGCCCAGCAACGCGATCGCCGAGTCGTTGGCGTTGACGACGCGCCCGTCGCGCACCAGCAGCACGGGATCGGTCAGCGCCTCGAGCACCGCCGCCATGGTCCGCGCCGAATCCGCGTCGCTGCCGACCACGGCGGGAGGGTTCTCGCGGACATCGGACAGCGGATAGATCGCGAGCAGCACCGCGCCGATCCCGCCGAGCAGGAATATGAGCACCGCCTCGAGCGTCGCGCCCAAAGCGATGCCGACCAGCGCGGCGATGCCGACGATGACGACTGCGGCAACGGTCCACGCGGAATCAATGGCCTTCATGCGGCGCCTCATAACCGATTTACTGACCATTGCATGACAGAATTGCAGGTCTGGCATCGCGGGCGCTGCATTGATGGTTAATCGCGTCGCCCCGCGAAGGGTTTACGAATATGTAAGCGCGTTCGGGTAAAAAGGGCGTCATATGAGCAGGATCGACAAGAAAACCGGCGGCACGTCGGGCATCGCCACGCGACGCCAGGCGCTGATGCTGGGCGCGGTGACCGCATCGGCGGTGGTCTCGATCCGTCCCGCGCTCGCGCAGGCGACCGGCTCGGTGCTCAATTGCGAAATTCCGGTGCCCGAGGCTGGCCGTGCGGGCCACTATATCGGCGCCGATGGCAGCCTCGTGCCGCGCGACACCCCCGGCGCGTTTCCGCCAAGCCCGCGGCCCTTTCGGGGCGAGGATGTCAAGGCCGCGCTCCACGGGCGCTCGCTGCCCGGCACGACGATGGAGCAGAGCCAAGCCTATACCAACTATATCCGGCGCCTCCAGCACGGCATGAGCGGCTTCACCTGCTACGCCTCGCTCCAGAATCCGCGGGGTTGATGCCCTTGCCATGCCAGGCCCCGTCTATCGCGCCGACCCGGCCCGCCACCGGCGCCACCTGACGCTCGACGCGCTTGACCTGATCTATCACTGCCCGTCGGGCATCACGCACATCGTCGCCGAACCCGTGCCGCAGATCCTTGCCGTGCTCGGGCAGGGGCCGGCGGATGTGGTGGAAATCGTCCGACGCCTCGCATCGCATCACGACATCGATGTCGCCCAGGCGGCGCCGGTCGTAGACGCGCGGATGCAGGAACTCGAGGCTGCCGGCCTCGTCGCACGCGCATGAGGCATCGTTTCGACGTCCGCATCGGGCCCGTCGGCTTCCGCATCGGTTCGGCATGGAAGCAGCCGGTCGATGCGCTCGCGGCGCTTTATGCCGGTTATCCCGCGTCCGAAAGTGGCATCGCCGATTTCACGGTGCGGCTGGAGCCCGAGCGACCCTGGCGGCGCTGGCTGCGTCCCGCGATCGCGATCCGCGGCGACTATACGCTGCCCGACGCAGCGCCGCTGTCGCTGGCGCACGGATTGCTCGCCGCGGAGATGGGGATGAACCTGCAGATGGCGCTGGGCCAGCGGCGCTATCTGCTGCTCCACGCCTCGGCGGTCGAGCGCGACGGCCGCGCGCTTTTGATGACGGGGCATTCGGGGGCGGGCAAGTCGACGCTCGCGGCGCTGCTGGGCGAGCGCGGCTGGCGCCTGATGGGCGACGAGTTCGCGCTGCTCGATCCCGAAACGGGCCTGATCCATGCCTTTCCCCGGCTCATCAGCCTCAAGAATGGCGCGATCGCGCAGATGCAGGCTGAGGCCGCCGCCGAGCGCTTCGGGCCGCTGCTCGCTGGCACGCCCAAGGGTGCCATTCGCCATTTGCGGCCCAATGCGCGGGCGGTTGCCGAAATGGGCGTGCCCGCGCGCCCCGCGCTGATCCTGTTCCCGCGCTATGGCTTCGATCTGGCCGATCGGCCGATGGGGGGGAGCGAGGTGTTCGTCCGGCTGACCCAGGCGTCGACCAACTATGTCGCGATGGGCGAGCGCGGTTTTGCGGCACTGTCCGGGCTGGTGCAGCGCCTGCCCGCGCGCGCGATCGATTATCCCGACAGTGCCGCGGCGATGGGGCTGGTCGAGATGCTCTGGGCGGAGCTCGCGCGATGAGCGATGCCATGCCGCTCGTCCGCGCGTTGCGCGATCCGGCGTCGGTCGGCGCGCTCGACGCGCAGGGCTGGACCGCGCTGATCGCGGTCGCGCGCGCCGAGCAGCTGATCGGCACGCTCGCGCACCGGCTGGACGGTCTGCCCATGCCCGAGGCAGCGGCGCGGATATTGGCGGATGCACGGCTCTCCGCCGAGCATTGGCGCCGATCGGCCTTGTGGGAGGCCGAAGCCGCGCGCCGCGCGCTCGCCCCGCTCGATTGCCCAGTCATATTGCTCAAGGGCACCGCCTTTGCCGCCGCCGGCCTCGACGCGGGCACGGGGCGCGCGATCGGCGATCTCGACATTCTCGTGCCGCGCGCGCGGCTCGACGAGATTGAATCCGCGCTGCTCGCGGCGGGCTGGGAGTGGGTCAAGCCCGACGCCTATGACGACGCCTATTACCGCCGCTGGATGCATGAGCTCCCGCCGCTCATCCACCGCGAGCGCGACCGCATGATCGACGTGCACCACACGATCCTGCCATTGACCGCGCGGATCACGCCCGATGCGGAGGCGCTGATCACCGACAGCCGGGCGCTTGAAAACGGGCTGCACGTGCTTTGTCCCGAGGACATGATCTGCCATGCGGTGATCCACCTGTTTGCGGATGGCGATCTCGCGGGGGGACTCAGGAATCTGTGGGATATCGACCGACTGCTTCGCGAATGCCGCGACGATTCCGAGGTCTGGGAGGCGCTGCCGCGTCGTGCCGCGCATCACGGCGTTGCGCGTGAATTCGCGCGTGCGATGCGCCTGGCGGAGCGCATCTACGGCTCGCCCGTGCCCGTTGCGAGCGGGCAGCACGCGACCGATTCACTCTATCTGCGCCGGCTGCTCGCGCGTGATGGTTGGGGCAGGGAGTCGCGCAAGGCTTTGCGGCTGGCCTTCTATGTCCGGTCGCACTGGCTGCGTATGCCGCCGCTGATGCTCGCCAGGCACTTGCTGTCCAAGGCGACGCGCTGAACCTGTTATCGGCCGAGGCGCGCCAGCGTCGGGATCAGGTCGTCATAGTGGTCGATCACTCCATCTGCGCCGAGTTCCTCGACAGGCTGGGTCAGGAACCCGAAGGAGACCGCGACCGAGGGGATTCCAGCATTGCGCGCGGCCATGATGTCGTAGATCGAATCGCCGACGAATGCTGCGCGGCCGCCGCCCGCGCGCGCGATCATCTCGTGGATGGGCGCGGCGCTTGGCTTGGCATTGCCCTTGCCCATCGTGTCGCCGCCGATCACGGCGGCAAAGCGCTCGCTCAGGCCTAGTTCGCCGAGGAGCTTTTTCGCGAAACGCTCGAACTTGTTGGTGCAGACCCCAAGACGCACATCCATCGCAGCGAGTTGGTCGAGCGCGTCGACCATGCCGGGGAAGGGCACGGTGCCGTTGGTCAGATTGTCTTCATAGAAGGCGAGCAGCACCCCGTAGAGCCGCTTCATCTCCTCCTCGGGGCAACCGCCGGTCCCTTCGAGCCCGCGTTCGAGCATCTTCTTGGCGCCCCCGCCGATCATCGGCTTCACCGCCTCGCGCGAAAGCAGCGGCCGGCCCGCCTCCGCAAGCGCATGATTGACCGCGTCGGTGAGGTCGCTGCTGGTGTCGAGGAGCGTGCCGTCGAGGTCGAAGCCGATCACGGCAAAGGGAAAATCGCGCATGCGGTGCTCCTGGAGCCTGATCGGTTGAGGTGGAAGCGCTATGCGCTTTCACCGAAAAGCGTGAATCAGGCTTTATGCAAAGAGTTGAGACCTTGATCGTTTCAGGCTGATTCAGCCTGAAACGATCAAGGTCTTGCCGTCTGGGGGATGGTGTTGGCAAGCGGGACGTGGCAATGCGCGCACAGTTTCGACAGGGAGCCAGCATGAGTCAGCCGCCGATCGCAGCCATTGTCCTAGCCGCAGGGCAGGGGACGCGGATGAAGTCGGATCTGCACAAGGTGCTCCATCCGATCGCCGGTCATCCGATGCTGCACCATCTGCTCGCCAGCGTCGACCGGCTGCATCCCGCCGAGAAGGTGGTCGTCGTCGGCGCCGGCCGCGAACAGGTCGAGGCCTCGCTCGCCGGACGCGGCGCGAAGATCGCGGTGCAGGCGGAACAGCTCGGCACCGGCCATGCGGTGCAGCAGGCCGAGGAAGCGCTGCAGGAATTTTCGGGCGACGTGCTCATCCTCTATGGTGATGTCCCGCTGGTGAGCGCCGACACGATGCGTCGCCTGCTCGCCCGCCTCAACGCGCCTGACGCGCCCGCCACGGTCGTCCTCGGCTTTCGCCCGGTGAATGCGGCCGCCTATGGTCGCATCGTCGCCGATGCCGACGGGGCCATCTCGAAAATGGTCGAGTTCAAGGATGCGACGCCCGAGGAGCGCGCGGAGACGTTGTGCAATTCGGGGCTGCTCGCGGTGCGTGCCGCCGATCTCTTCGCGCTGCTCGCCCGCGTCGGCAACAGCAACGCCGCCAGGGAATATTATCTGCCCGATATTGTCATGCTCGCCGCCGCCGATGGTCGCCAGAGCGCGGTGATCGAGGCGGACGCTTCGGAAGTGGCAGGCGTCAACAGCCGCGCCGAGCTTGCGGCGGTGGAGGCCGAGTGGCAGCGCCGCCGCCGCGCCGACGCGATGGCGGCGGGTGTAACGCTCACCGCGCCCGAGACGGTGTGGTTCGCGCACGACACCGTAATCGGCCGCGATGTGACGATCGCCCCCAATGTCGTCTTCGGCCCCGGCGTGCATGTGGCGGACAAGGTCACGATTCATGCCTTCAGCCATATCGAGGGTGCGACGATCGAAAGTGGCGCTGAAGTCGGGCCCTATGCGCGGCTGCGCCCCGGCGCGGTGCTGCGCGAGAAGTCCAAGGTCGGCAATTTCGTCGAAGTGAAGAAGGCCGAGCTCGGCGTCGGCGCCAAGGCCAATCACCTGACCTATCTGGGCGACGCCAGCATCGGTGCGGGCGCCAATATCGGCGCCGGCACCATCACCTGCAATTATGACGGCTATTTCAAGTACAGGACCGAGATCGGCGCGGGCGCGTTCATCGGATCGAACAGCGCGCTCGTTGCCCCTGTGAAGATCGGCGACGGCGCGATGGTGGGGGCGGGTTCCGTGGTGACGCGCGATGTCGAGGCCGACGCGCTTGCCGTCGCGCGCGGCCAGCAGGCGGCGCGGTCGGGCTGGGCAAAGCGCTTTCGCGAAATGATGATGACGAAGAAGGCCGCCAAACCTTGACATGATATCACGATATGATATCGCGATATCATGCGTATCCTGGCTGACCTGCCCGATGATGATGTGAAATGGCTCGACCAATTGGCAAGCGAGACGGGCAAGTCGCGCGCCGCGCTGTTGCGCGAGGCGGTTTCGGCCTATCGCCGCGAAGCCGGCGGGAACTGGATCGATCAGGCCTGCGGATTGTGGGCGAAGCACGGCCGGCGCGAAGACGGACTCTCCTATCAGCAGCGGATGCGTTCTGAATGAGGGATGCGCTGTTCGATACCAATATCCTCGTTGACGCGTTGAGCGGCGTCGAGCCTGCGCGGGTCGAACTCCAGCGTGTGCGCCGACCTTGGATCACCCGCGTCACCTGGGTAGAGGTCATGGCGGGCGCACCAGAAGCCGCGGCGCCCGGCACGGAGGCATTTCTCGGTCGTTTCTCGATCAGCGAGCTGACCGATGAAATCGCGCAGCGCGCGGCGGTGATCCAGCGTGATCGCCGGCTGAAGCTGCCCGATGCGATCCTCTGGGCGACGGCACAGGTCAGCGGGCGCATTCTCGTCACGCGCAACATCAAGGACTTTCCGGCGGTCATGCCGGGCATTCGTATCCCCTATCAGCTTTAAGGAAACACGGCAGCATGTGTGGCATTATCGGCATTCTGGGCACGGCGGATGTCTCGGACCGGCTGGTCGAGGGGCTGAGGCGGCTCGAATATCGCGGCTATGACTCGGCGGGGGTCTGCACGATCCATGACGGCGTGCTCGATCGCCGCCGCGCCGAGGGCAAGCTCAACAACCTTGCGCGCGAACTTTCAGCGGCGCCGCTGCCCGGCGTGATCGGGATCGCGCACACGCGCTGGGCGACGCACGGCGCGCCGACCACCAGCAACGCGCACCCGCACGCGACAGGCGAGGTGGCGCTGGTCCACAACGGCATCATCGAGAATTTCAAGCCGCTGCGCGAGGAACTCCAGGCGCGGGGCCGCAAGTTCGACAGCGAGACCGATACCGAGGTCGTCGCGCATCTCGTCAGCGAGCTCGTCGAGGCCGGCCAGTCTCCCAGGGACGCGGTGCAGGCGGTGCTGCCGCGGCTGCACGGTGCCTTCGCGCTCGCCATCCTGTTCCGCCAGCATCCCGACATGCTGATCGGCGCGCGATTGGGTTCGCCGCTCGTCGTCGGCTATGGCGAGGGCGAGACTTATCTCGGCTCGGACGCGCTCGCGCTTGCGCCGCTGACGCAGAAGATTGCCTATCTCGAGGAGGGCGACTGGGTCGTCATCACGCGCGAGGGCACGCAGATCTACGATCGCGACAACAACCCCGTTGAGCGCCCCGTCACGATCTCGGGTGTCACCGGCGCGCTGATCGACAAGGGCAATCACCGCCACTTCATGCAGAAGGAGATCTTCGAGCAACCCGTCGTGGTGGCGCAGACGCTGCAAAGCTATCTGCGCCCGCTCGAGGAGCAGGTGGCGCTGCCGCAGATGGACTTCGACCTTGGCGATATCCGCCGCGTGACCATCGTCGCGTGCGGGACGAGCTTCTATGCGGGCATGGTCGCCAAATACTGGTTCGAGCAGTTCGCGCGTATGCCCGTCGACATCGATGTCGCGTCCGAATTCCGCTATCGCCAGCCTGTGCTCGAGCCGGGCGGGCTCGCGCTATTCATCTCGCAGTCGGGCGAGACCGCCGACACGCTCGCGGCACTTCGTCACGCGCGTGCCGAGGGGCAGAAGATCGCGGTCGTCGTCAACGTCCCGACCAGTTCGATGGCGCGCGAGGCCGACCTCCTCCTTCCCACGCATGCGGGCCCCGAGATCGGCGTCGCCTCGACCAAGGCCTTCACCTGCCAGCTGGCGGTGCTCGCCGCGCTCGCCGCCAATCTCGCGCGCGCCCGCGGCAAGCTGTCCCCCGCCGAGGAGCGCGAGGTCGTCGCGCATCTGGCGGAAGCCCCAGCCGCCATGAACGAGGCGCTGGGCCATGACGGCGATATCGAGGCGATGGCGCATCTCGTCGCCCCCGCGCGCGACGTGCTCTATCTGGGGCGCGGCCCCGAATATCCAATGGCGCTCGAGGGTGCGCTCAAGCTCAAGGAAATCAGCTATATCCACGCCGAGGGCTATGCCGCGGGCGAGATGAAGCACGGCCCGATCGCGCTGATCGACGAGCATGTCCCCGTGATCGTGCTCGCACCCTCGGGGCCGCTGTTCGAAAAGACCGTCTCCAACATGCAGGAGGTGCAGGCGCGCGGCGGCAAGGTCATCCTGATCTCCGACGCCAAAGGCATCGCGCAGGCGGGCGAGGGGACGCTCGCGACGATCGAGATGCCCCAGGTGCACCCGCTGATCGCACCGCTCGTCTATGCGGTGCCCGTCCAGCTGCTCGCCTACCACGTCGCGGTTGCCAAGGGCACGGATGTTGATCAACCGCGCAATCTGGCCAAGTCGGTCACCGTGGAATGATGCCGCCATGCACATGAGTCATGTGTAGGCGAACAACGAAGTTTTCCGAGTAACAATGAAAACTTCCGATGCTGAGCGCGAGTGATATTAAAGTCTTTCGGTTGCGGTTGGCCCGGCCTCCGTTCGGCTCTGTGATGGCAATGTCCTCGACGGACAGCCTTCCAGCCACGCATTGATGGAGTCGTCGCCGAGGACACGGCGCATGCGCTCCTCATCTAAGCGCCGGGCTTCGGCAGCCAACGCTTGGGCTGCGGCGCAGTAAATTTGCCTGGCGCATGCACGTGGCTCGGCCAAACTGAGGTCGTGTCCGCGCTCGAGCAGATGGTCTGCCATGCGATGGGCCTCCCAATGGGCCCGCTTGCCGTCGTATGACGTGATAAGTTTGATCTCGTCGGCCGCCTTGCCGATCCATGACATAATGGTCTTGGTGTTAGTCATCGAAGCCTCTTGGTTTAACGCGCAATCATTTCCTGCCCAAGAGCGGATTCGGTGTTAGCAGCTGGGCGCCGACGGGGGGGCTGCTTGGTCCAGCTTCGGTACAAGAAGATGCACCACGAAAAGAGCGATCAGATAGGCAGTGCCCGCCCAGGCGAATACCGGAAGGTAGCTGCCGACCGTTTCAAGCACTTGTCCCACGTAACGGGCCATGACCATGCCGCCGACCGCGCCCGCAGCGCCGCCGATCCCCATCACCGAAGCTACCGAACTTCGCGGGAAGGTGTCGGACACCATCGTGTAGAGGTTTGACGACCATCCCTGATGCGCCGCAGCGGCGACGCCGAGGATCGCGACCGCGGCGAACAGGCTGGATACTGAGCTTGCGAAGAAAATCGGCAACACAGCCAGCGCGCAGACAAGCAGCGCCAGCTTTCGTCCGGCGTTGACGCTGTAGCCGCGCTTGATGAGCGACGAGGATAGCCAGCCGCCGCCGATGCTGCCGACATCGGCCAGCAGATAGACCGCAATCAGCGGCGGCCCGAAGCTGGCCAGGTCGAGCCCGTGTCGCTTAGCGAAGAAGTCCGGCAACCAGAACAGAAACAGGTACCAAACAGGGTCAGTCAGGAATTTTGCGGCGACGAAGGCCCAGGTGGCGCGATGACGAAAGAGCGTCCGCCACTGGATAGGCGCGGGAACGATGTCTGCGCTGTCGTCGGCGTTGATATAGGCGAGTTCCCGGCTCGATAGGCGGGGATGCTGGGCTGGCGCGCGATAGAAGGTGAGCCAGGCGATCAGCCAGACGAAGCCGAGCAGCCCCGTCACGATGAATGCGCCCTGCCAGCCATAGTGTATCGCAATGATCGGCACGATGATCGGCGTCGCGATGGCGCCGACATTGGCGCCGGCGTTGACGATGCCCGCTGCGAGCGCCCGCTCCTTCTTCGGAAACCATTCGGCGACCGTTTTGATCGCTGCGGGGAAATTTGCGGCCTCGCCCAGGCCGAGCGCGGACCGCGCCAGCGAGAAGCTGCCGGGGCCGCGCGCCAGTGCATGGGCCATCGCGGCCAGGCTCCACAGGCCGATTGCCGTAGCATAGCCGAGCTTCGAGCCGATCCGGTCGATCACCGGCCCGCACGCGAGCAGGCCCACTGCATAGGCCGCCTGAAACCAGAACACGATCATGCCATAGTCGATCTCGGACCAGCCGAGTTCGGCCTGGAGCGTCGGCTTGAGGATGCCGATGACCTGCCGGTCGATGTAGTTGATCGTCGTGGCGAAGAAGAGCAGCGCGCAGATGATCCAGCGGATATTGCCTTCCGCCCACGTGCCGGCCCGTATTGATGCAAGATTTTCCGCCTCGCTCGATCCTGCCACGCTCACTCTCCCGATCGGTGTTGCCCGTTTGTTGTTTTTTGTCAGCCGAGCGTCGCCAGCGCCTGCGCCAGCACGTCTCTGTCATCGTCGCGCGGTCGCCAGCGGCCGGCGAAAAATCCATGATCGCCGAACACCGCGTCGACGATCCCGTCGCGCCCGGCGCTCACCCACAGTCCGGCAAGTTCGCTCGCAAACGGATCGTTGACGCGATGACCGTCGCCGCGCACGTGGATCAGCCATGCGGCGAGCGCGCGAAGCGTCGCGGGACAGCTTCGCCCTCGCGCCGCGTTCGCGCTAAGGGGTGCCAGCCAGCGCTGCGGAATCTTCTGCGAACCGTCGGTGGCGATCTGCTCCAGCGCGTGGGGCAGGGCGTCGTTCGCGAAACGGCCCAGCAGCGCGTCGGCATATTCGGTCAGGTTCTGCTCCGGTGCAGGATCGAAGCTCGTCGCCGCTTCCTCGCGCATGAGTCGTTCCACGACCGATTTGATCGCGGGATCTGCGATCGCCTCGTGGACGTAGTTCAACCCGGCCAGCAGTCCGAGATAGGCGAGGGCGGAATGGGCGCCGTTGAGCAGCCGCAGCTTCGCCGTCTCGTACGGCGCCACACCGCTGACGAACCGGGCGCCCAAGCTGTCCCAACGCGGGCGGCGAGCAGTGAACCGATCTTCAATGACCCATTGCAGAAAGGGCTCGGTTACGACCGCGGCCTCGTCGCGCATGCCAAGCATGGCCGCGACCGCATCGAGATCGGACGGCCTGGTCGCCGGAACGATCCGGTCGACCATCGTCGACGGGCAGGTGCATTCGGTGGCGAACCATGTCGCGAGCGACGGATCGACATGATCGAGCCAGACGCCGATCGACGCGGCCAATGTGCCGCCGTTATCGGCGAGATTGTCGCAGGAAAGGAGCGTCACGCCGCCCCGGCCGGCATCCCGCCGATCGGCGAAGGCGCGCGTCAGATGGTGGTAGATCGTCCCGGGCGTCCGCGTGACCGCATCGATGTCGAGCGATCCGTTCGCATGCTGGTGATACCCTTTCTCCGTGACCGTCAGCGTGACGATCGCCACGTCGGGTGACGCCATCGTGCGCCGCAACTGCTCGCTTGCCTCGGGTGCGACGATGACGTCGCGGACCGCCCCGACAAGCATCGGTCGTTCGCCGTGCGCGCGTTTCTCGGTGACGGTGTACAAGCCGTCCTGTGGCGCCAGGGCGGCGCGGGTGGTGGCCGAGCGCAGCGATGCGCCGACGATCGCCCAGTCGCGCTCGCCGGCCGCCATGGCGCGGTCGGCGAAGACGGCCTGGTGCGCACGGTGGAATGCGCCAACGCCCAAATGGACGATCCCCACGCGCTGCGCATCGCGGTCATAGCCGACACGGCCGACATCGCTCGGCAACTGCTCAACGGTCGCGGCCGAGAGCCTCACAAGCGATCGGCGGCGGCGCACATGTGCGCGATTCCGCGCTCCACTCCGCGCAACTCGGCCAGGCCACGCATGCGGCCGAGCAGCGAATAGCCGGGCCGTGTCACCTTTGACAGATCGTCGAGCATCTGATGTCCGTGGTCGGGGCGCATCGGGATGGAACGCTTCTCGCGCTGCTGCACCGCGTAGGTGGCGGCGATAAGCTGGACCATGCCGGCGTCGCCCTCGAGATGCGCCGCTTCGTGAAACGTGCCCTCGCACTCGTGCTGGACGGAGCGGAGGTGGAGGAAGCCGATCCGGCTGCCCAGCCGCTCGATCATGCCCGGCAGGTCGTTGTCGCGGCGCGATCCGAACGATCCGGCGCAGAAGCACAGGCCGTTCGACCGGTTGGGAACGGATCGGAACAACGCCGTGACATCCTCCTCGGTGCTCACCACGCGCGGAAGGCCGAATATCGGGAATGGCGGGTCGTCCGGGTGGACCACGATACGGATGTCCAGGTCGTCCGCCAGGGGGCAAATCGCTTGCAGGAAGGCGATGTGATTGGCGCGCAGCGTATCGGCGTCGATGCCGTCATATTGCGCGAGCGCCTCGCGGAACTGTTCAGTGGTGAAGGATTCCTCGCTGCCGGGGAGCCCGGCGATGAGCGTGCGTTCGAGTTGATGGCGCTCGTCGTCGCTCATCGCGTGAAACCGCCGCGCCGCGCGTTCGATCAGCTCCGGTGAATAGTCACGCTCGGCATCCTTGCGGCGCAGCATGTGGAGGTCATAGGCCGCGATCGCCTCGATCTCGAACCGCAACGCCAAGGCGCCGTCCGGCATCTCCCAAGCGATATCGGTTCGGGTCCAGTCGAGCACTGGCATGAAATTGTACGTGACGGTCTTGATGCCGCACGCCGCGAGGTTGACGAGGCTCTCGCGATAATGCTCGATCAGTTCGTTCCAGTTCGCGGCCCGGGTCTTGATGCCCTCGTGTACCGGCAGGCTCTCGACGACCGTCCAGCCGAGGCCCGCAGCCTCGATCTCCCGCTTGCGCGAAGCGATCGCCTCGCGCGGCCAGATCTCACCGTTAGGGATCTCGTGGAGCGCGGTGACGACCTCGCTTGCGCCAGCCTGCCTGATATCTTTCAGCGTCACAGGGTCAGATGGGCCGAACCAGCGCATCGTTTCCGTCATCAACACCGGCTATTCCCTTCCTATGTCACGCGAATCCGCCCATTTGGCTTCCTTCGCTGGGTTGATGTCTGTCTAGCAAAGCTAAATTTGATAGGCCAGATATAAAGAATTGGTAAGGCAAATTTGCATAGAGAAGCGACCCGACCCGTTCTGCACAAGAAGGCCGCCGCGAGCACCGACCGGAAACCGGCGGGAGCTCGCGGTGACAGGGGAGGAGTCAGAACTGGTAGTTGACCGCCAGGGCGTAAGTACGGCCGAAATAGGCGGTGTATAGGGGGTCTTTCCGCGTGGTGTCGGTGAAGAGGCGGTTGGTCTCGTTGGTGATGTTCGATACCTCGGCGATCAGCTTGATGTTGTCGCTGATGTTGTACGACGCTGACGCATCGACGAAGATCGAGCTCGCATTGCCATTCGCGTCGCTGTCGGTCGGGCCCGGCACGCTGGTGAGGAACGCCGACCGGTAGTTGATCGTCGAGCGGATGCTGAACTTGTCGTCCTCGTAGTACAGCGTGCCGCTGGCGGTCTCCGGCGAGAGGCCGACGAGAGGCGCCCTGCGCGTGATGGTCGGCGAGACGATGTAGTCGATGCTCGAGCGCACGCGCGTGAAGTTGGCGAGCGCGCCGAAGTTGCTGAGCGCCCCCGGCAGGAAACTGAACGGTAACTGGAGGTTCACCTCGAACCCGCGCAGCGGCCCTCCGTCGGTGTTGTTGCTGCGCGTCACGCTGAATAGTTCGTCCGGGGTGACGCCGGTGCCCGTGCCCTGGAGCAGCGACAGCGGGAGTCCGAGTTCGCGGAACGGCACCAGCTGATTGGTGTTCTGGATGTAGGTCTCGATGTTTTTGTAGAAATAGGCGACCGACAGCAGCGAACCGGGCGCGAAATACCATTCGAGCGAGGCGTCGAAGGTGTTGGCACGGATCGGATCGAGATAGGGGTTGGTGATCGAGGCGGTGCGGATCACGATGTTCGCGCTGCCGCTGGGGATCAGCTGGCCGTAGGACGGGCGCGACATCACGCGCGCCGCAGAGAAACGCGCGATGAGGTCGGGCGTGATGTCGAGCGCGAGGTTTATCGACGGCAGCCAGTCCTCGTACGAGCGCGCCACCGTGGAGATCACATACTGCGAGGGAAAGGGCGAACCGGCCGGCGCGGCGGTGGGGATCGGCCCGTAGGTGTCGAGGTCGGTGTGGACGTAGCGCACGCCCGCATCGCCGCGCAGCGCGAACGGCAGGATATCCTCGGTGTCGAACTTCACCATGAGGTAGCCGGAGAGGTATTTCTCGTTGACCCCGCCGTACGTGCCCTTGGCGCACTCCACGCTGCAATATTGATAGCTGTCGAAGTTCACCGCATCACGGAACTTGTCCGGATCGATCGCGACGAAATCCTGCATCTGGCCGTTCAGATTCTTGCCGATCCCTTTCGTCACGAACGTGATGTCGGCGAGCGATACGCCCGCCGGCAGCGTCTGCGGCAACGACTGGGCGGGGATCAGCTGCCGATCGCGCGCGGTGTATTTGTTGGTGCGATACTGGCCACCCGCCTGGACGATAAAGCTCGGCGCCGCCTCCCACTCACCGTTGAGTTCGAACGTCTTGCTGACAATGGTGTTCTTGCGGATGAAGCTCGAAATCTGTCCACGCTGCGTGCCGTCGGGCAGCGGCGGTCCATAGAGGAAATTGGCCGGGTTGGTCAGGTCGATGCCGTAGCTGATCTTTGGGATGTCCGGGTTGTCGCGGAAGTCGATCGAGAAATTATCGGTGTCGTTCGAATCGATCGCGACCTGCAGGCGGTTCACGTTCAATTGCGAATCGTTGATGCCCGCCAAACCAAAGACGCGGAACGTGTCGGAAAAGCGCTGGTCGAAGTTGAGGTTCGCCTGGCGGAAGGTCGAGGTGAAACGCTCGTCCTGCATCTCCGAGCGCAGGTCCACGCCATCCCACAGGCCATGGATCAGCGAGCCGTTTTCGTCGACCTCGATGTCGCGGATCGACATCATCGGCTGGCCGTTGTTCGCGGCGGTACGGCCCATTGAGCGCGCATCGAGCATCGTGTCGAGACGATTGACCTTGAAGCGAGAATACAGCCCGTCGATCGAGATATCGGTGTCGTCGGACGGTTTCCATTGCAGCGTCAACGAACCGGCCAGACGCTCCTGATTCTGGCTGCCCTTCACCGGACGCGGCAGGCGTGGCAGGAACACGCCGCCACCCGGACGACCTGACACGCCGGTGCGGCTCATGATATAATCATATGCCGCCTTCGTGCTGGTGCGGGGGTTGCCGGCGCTGCAATTATTGGCGTCGGCACCCACTGATGTTCCGTTGTTGGCATAGCCCGGCGCCGGGCTCGTCACCGGCACGCCCCCAAAGGTGTAGCCGACGGGCGTACAATAGGGGAAGATGATGCCGGTTACCGGTTGCTTCTGCCCGGCGACATAGGACGGCAGGACGTCGACCGCCGAATAGGCATATTCGTCGATGTGGCGCTTCGAATAGGCGATGCTGGCGAGCACGCCGAACGTGTCGCCGAACTTCTTGGAAACGAGCGCGGACAGCCGTGGATCGGCTTCCTTGCTGATGTCGTTGTAGAGGCCGCGCGCGGTGGCCGAGAAGACCAAGTCCTTGTTCTGATCGAACGGCTTGGGCGCACGGAGATCCACCGTGGCGCCGAGCGATCCTTCCTCCACGTCGGCCGAAAGGGTTTTGCGCACCGAGAGGCTTGAGAAGATCTCGGTAGGGAAGGTCACAAAGTCGAACGAACGCCCCGTGGCGACGCCGCCGCGGATATCGCTGCCGCTGACCTGTGACACGCCCTCCATCCCGTTGATCCTGACGCGGGTGAATTGCGCGCCGAGGCCGCGGACCGAGATGTTGCGCCCCTCGCCGCCGTCGCCGCGCGACAGGGCGACGCCGGGAATGCGCTGCATTGATTCGGCGAGGTTGGAATCGGGAAACTTGCCGATGTCTTCGGCGACGATGCTGTCGATCGCCGCGGTTTCCTGCCGCTTCAGGTTCAGTGCACTGTTCAGCGAGCCGCGGAAACCGGTGACGATGATGTCCTCGCCCTGCACGTCGGTGTGGGGAGCTTCGTCAGTCCCGCCTGTCTGGCCAGTTTGCGCTGTCGGGGCTTGCGGGGCCGTCTGGCTATATGCCGGCGATGCCATCAATAAGCTCACCAGACTCGTTGAAATAAGCAGTTGGTACCTGCTGGAACTTTCGCGGCTCATCCCTCTCTCCCATCCGCCTGAGCGATCGACATGATCCGTCACCCAGGATGTTATCGCTGACGATCTATTTGACTTTTTATCTTTTCTTGTCAGCTAACATTGTCAGGCCACTGTGACAATAGCGCCTGACCGATTTTCGAGATTGCGCGGCAGCCATGGCCCATGCGCGGCATTCGCCTGGCGAATGGGAGGTTCTTGAACTGGCGAAAGGTGAGAGGCGATCGGGTTTGCGGTATCAGACCGTGCGACGGGCAAGCGCGCGCCGGCGCTGGTCAGTCTCTGCGCGTGCACGCTCGACGGCTTCAGTTTCGGTCACATCGAGAAGATGGTCGATGAGCCTGGTAAGATGGTCGCGCATCGCGTTGCGTGCATCGACCGGCGAGCGTGCTTCAAGTGCCTCCAGGATGCGGCCATGCTCGGACAGGCGGCTCTCCGTCCCCAGGCTGCCCGCCTTCATGAGCACCTCGCGCGCCAGCGCCGACCGGAAACGCATGTCCCAGAAATCCGTGACGGCCGAAATGATCACGGCATTGCCCGTCGCCTCCGCGATGGCGATATGGAAGCGCCGGTCGGCCTCTTCGGCTGCGGCGGTATCCTCCTGTTCCATATCGATCAGCAACATGCGCAATTCGGCAAGCTGGGCTTCGTCGATCTCGGTCGCGGCGACCGCGGCGACTTCGCCTTCGAGCAGTCGGCGTGCCTCAGTGATCTCGAATGCGCCGATGTCGAGTTCCCGGTCTTCGTTGGCGGTCGAGGAGGCCAGCACGAAGACGCCGGATCCCTTGCGCGCCTCCACCAGGCCCTGCATCTCGAGCGCGATCATCGCCTCGCGGATCGTCGGGCGGCTGACCTCGAATCGCTCGGTCAGGTCGCGTTCGGCGGGCAGGCGCGTACCCACCGGGAATACGCCGTTCGCAATGTCGGCGACGATCGCCTGCACGATCTTGCGGTAGAGTTTGCCGCCCCGTTCTTCGGCTGACATGTCATTCCTCATTCGACTGATCGGGCGCGTTTTCGCCCTGAATTTGCCCAGTGGAACCCTTCTACTTCGCCGGGGGTGCCTATCGTCAAGTCTCGGCAGGTAAACCAGTCATATTGCTTCGAAAAAAATGTCTGACATCACTATTGCATGTGGTCCGACCACTATTTAACGTCAGCGATCAGAAATCGACCTGCGGCAAGGTGAGGGCTCCATGATGGCGCGCCCGGCCTGCTCTTGAGAAAACGCGATGGGAGGAAGTGCCATGGGAAGAGCTGCGATGGTCCGCGGGGTCGCGATCCTGAGGCTGCTCGTCGCGCCAGTCATCGTGACGGCTCCTGCTTTGGCGACGGCGGATCAGGCGTCATGGCGCGACATCACGCCGCGCGCCGGGATGGCCGGTTGGCGCGTCACCGGCGGAAATGCGACGTTTGAGGTTGCCGGCGGCGAACTCATAGGCCGTGCTGCGCCGGGATCGGCGAACAGCTGGCTCGTGTCCGACACGCAATATGGCGATTTCATCCTGGAATTTGATGCCAAAACAGATCCGGCGCTCAACTCGGGGGTCATGGTCCGCGGTCAGAGCCAGGCCGATTACCGGAACGGCGTCGTCTTCGGATATCAGGCCGAGATCGACCCGTCGAAACGTGCGTGGAGCGGTGGCATCTATGACGAGCAACGCCGCCAATGGCTCTACACGCTCGGCCGCAACGATGCGGCTCGGCACGCCTTCCGCTCCGGCGACTGGAACCACTATCGCATCGAGGCGATCGGCAATCGCCTGCGCACCTGGGTGAACGGGGTGCCCGCGGCCGACCTTGCCGACGATACCGATGCGCGCGGGTTCATTGCGTTTCAGGTGCATGCCATCTCCGATGCGGAAGCGAGCCGGCGGCCCGAAGTGCGGTTCCGCAACGTTCGGATCATCAGCGAGGGCGCGGCTCGCCTTGCGTCTGCGGCGACGACGCTGGAGCAACAGGGCTGGCTCACAAACCGCCTGAGCGACGAGGAGCGGCGCGCGGGCTGGACGCTGTTGTGGGACGGGCGGACCACCAAAGGCTGGCGCAGCGCCAAGGCGGCGGATTTCCCGAAAAAGGGCTGGACGATCCGCGACGGCATCCTGTCCGTCAACAGCTCGGATGGTGCCGAATCGACCAACGGCGGCGATATCATCACGACGCGGGACTATCGCAATTTCGAGCTGTCGGTCGATTTCCGACTGACGCCCGGCGCCAACAGCGGACTCAAATATTTCGTCGATCCCAACCTGCTGAAGGGCGACGGGTCGGCGATTGGCCTGGAGTATCAGTTGCTCGACGACGAGCGCCATCCCGATGCCAAGATGGGACGCGGCGGCAACCGGACCCTGGGGTCGCTCTACGACCTGATCACCGCGCGCAACCTGTCCGACCCCGACAATCCGAACAAGCGCCTCAATCCTCCCGGCGAATGGAATCGCGCCGTGATCGTCGTGAGAGGAGCGCGCGTCGAGCATTGGCTGAACGGCTTCAAAGTCGTCGAGTATGAGCGCGGCTCGCCCGAATTCCGGGCGCTCGTCGCCGAGAGCAAATATGCGAAATGGCCAAAGTTCGGCGAGTGGGAGCAGGGGCCGATCCTGTTGCAGGACCACGGCAATCATGTCGATTTCCGCTCGATCAAACTTCGCGAATTCTAAAGGGGACAAGACCATGCTGGATCGCCGCACGATGATGAAGGGCGCGGGCGCGACGCTGGGCGTGGCAATGAGCGCGCGCAGCTATGCACGGGTCATGGGCGCCAACGATCGGCTGCGGGTGGCCGTGATCGGCGTCAACGGTCGCGGACAGGCGCATATGAGCGCTTTCTCGAGACTGCCGAACGTCGAGGTCACGGAGTTCGTCGAGGTCGATTCGCAGGTGCTTGCGAAGCGCGCGGCCGAGTTCGCCGCCAAGGGGCATGCACAGCCGAGGACCGAGCGCGATTATCGCAGGATGCTCGACCGCAAGGATATCGATATCGTCACGGTCGCCACCCCCGACCACTCGCATGCCAAGCTGGCGATCGACGCGATGGACGCGGGCCGGCACGTCTATATCGAAAAGCCGATCGGCATCGCGCCGGCTGAGGGCGAAGCGCTGATCGCGACGCAGAAGCGCACCGGCCGCGCGCTGCAGGTCGGCAATCAGCAGCGTTCCAGTGCGGAGACGCGCCAGCTCGCCGATCTGATCCGGGCGGGCGAACTGGGCGACGTGTACGAGGCGCAGACCTGGTACGCCAACCATCGAGAGTCGATCGGGCGCGGACGCGAAACCGCACCGCCCGCGCATCTCGACTGGGATCTCTGGCAGGGGCCGCGTCCGCGCGGGCCCTATCGCTCGAACCTGGTCCACTACAACTGGCACTGGTTCTGGAAGTATGGGACGGGCGAGATCTGCAACAACGCGATGCATGAGCTCGACGTGGCGCGCTGGCTGATGGGGCTGACCTATCCGCACACGGTGTCGGCCCGAGGCTCTCGCCAATTCTTCCGCGACGACGACTGGGAGATGTACGACACGCTTGCGCTCGATCTCGCCTACAACGATGGGCGCACGATCCGGTGGGACGGGAGCAGCTGCAACGGAATGCTGCGCTACGGCCGCGGCCGCGGCGTGCTGTTGCTGGGCACCAGGGGCTCGGCGATCGTCGATCGCAACGGGTTCGAGTTGTACGACCTGGCGGGCAAGTTGCTGCGGCAGGTGGCCGCGCCCGCGAGTTCCGAGACCACCGGAACGGTCGGGGAGGGGGCGCTCGACGCCCTGCACGCCGGCAACTTCGTCGATGTCATCCGTGGCCGCGCCAGCGCGCTCGCCTCGCCGATCCACGAGGGGCATATCAGCACGACGCTCTGCCACCTGGGCAACATCGCGTACCGCACCAAGTCGACGCTCACCGTTGATGCCGCGACCGGGAAGCCGTCCGGCCCCGAGGCGATGAAACTCTGGTCGGTTGACTATGAGCCCGGCTGGGAGGTGAAGGCCTGACCGCCCCTGCGATCACGATGCACGCGGAGCGGTTCGCGGCGATGGGCACGCGGATCGAGCTGCATCTTTTCGGCTCGGGCGATCGCGACGCGCTGCTGTCTGCGCGACGCGCCATCGAGGCGGTCGACGATGCCCTCACGATTCACCGCCCCTCGGCCACGACAGTGGTCAACGAATGCCTGATGGCGGGGCTGCCCTGTCCCGTCGACGATCCGGTGCTGCTCGATGCGCTAATTGAAATCGAGGCGGCTTATGCGTTGACGCACGGTCTGTTCGATCCGGCGGCGGATGTGGGGAGGCCCGGGGTGGGATGGGACGTGATTTTCTTCGATCGCCATAACGCGCGCATCCAGGCGTCACGGCGCGTCGCGCTCGACTTCGGCGGGTTTGGCAAGGGCTTTGCGCTTGATCAAGCGTGCCGCGCGCTGAGAGAGGCGGAAGCCACATCGGCCTTCCTGTGCGCGGGCGAGAGTTCGGTCGCGGTCGTCGGCGAACACCCGCACGGGGGCGGTTGGCCGGTTGCAGTGCCGCATCCGCTCCATCCGGAGCGGTTTCTTGCGGAATTCGAGCTTCGCGACGAGGCTCTTTCGATCTCGGCGACCGTAGGCGCGGGCGCGCATGCGCCGGAGCGCGCGGCGATGGTCCGGCCGACCGACGCATCCCTCGTCACCGCACCACGCTGCGCGGTGGCCATCGATCGCAGCGGCTCGCGTGCCGAGGCGATGAGCACGGCGCTGCTCGTCGCCGATGAAGATCAGGCTGGACGCCTGCTGGACTGCGGGCGCGCGCGCCGCTTCCTGTTCGATTTCAGCCGTGAGGCGGCGATGCCCGTTCAACCATGTGAGATGGCTCTGCAATGACCGACAAGGATTTCGACCTCACGCGACGCTCTTTCATCGATGGCGTGCTCAAGGCAACGGGGGCCGCGGGCATGGCGGCTGCCGCGCCCTGGGCGATCTCCGCCGCCGCAGCCGAACCGGTGGCAGGCGATCGCGTGCGGCTGGGCGTGATCGGGACCGGGGATCGGGGCCGGACGCTGATCCAGAATATCGCCACGACCCGCAACTGTACCGTCGCGGCGATCTGCGACAATTATGAGCCACATCTGGCGAAGGGACGGGCGCTGGTCAGCGCAACCACGCCTGCCTTCGCCGATCATCGCGCGATGATCGACGCCGGCGGTCTCGACGCGGTCGTCATCGCAACCCCGCTCCATTTTCACGCGCGCCCCACGCTGGACGCGCTCGACGCGGGGCTACACGTGTGGTGTGAGAAGGCGATGGCGCGCACGATCGCCGACTGCAGTGCGATGGTGAAAGCGTCGCAGGATCGCGGCAAGGTGTTGCAGATCGGTCATCAGCGCATGTTCCACCCGACCTATCTGAACGCGCTGCGTCGGGTGGCGGCGGGCGAGATCGGCGCCGTCACGCAGATCCGGGCGAGCTGGCACCGCAACAGCAGCTGGCGGCGCCCGATCCCGCCCGGAAGCAACCTCGACCGACAGATCAACTGGCGATTGTATCGCGACAGCTCGGCGGGATTGATGACCGAGCTGGCGACCCATCAGCTCCAGGTCGGCAACTGGTTTCTCGACGCGGTGCCGACCCGCGTGTTCGGATCGGGCAGCATCTGCTTCTGGAAGGACGGGCGGGAGGTCTATGACCATGTCGCGCTGGTCTACGAATATTCGGGCGGCCGCAAATTCGTCTACACCTCGTTGTTGAACAATGCGCGTTATGGCTGCGAGGAACAGATTCAGGGCACCAAGGGGTCGATCGAGCCGGAGCTCGGGCGCATCTATCAGGAAGTGCCGCCCAAGGTTCTGGCGCTCCAGCGGATGCAGGAGGACGTGCGGCGCGGGCACAAGCGCACCGTTCCGATCGGCGGTGCCACATGGTTCCCCGAGCTTCCCGTGACGACGCCGGGGGAATCGCTGGGCTGGGGCAAATATGACGAGACGATGCTGCAGTTCGAGGCGTTTGGCGAGGCGGTGCGCTCGGGCAAACCGCTCCCCGGATTGCTGGCCCAGGCGTATCACGCAAGCGTCGCCTCGCTGCTCGGCGAACAGGCAATGGACCGCGGCGAGGCCATGACCTGGCCGACGTCGCTTGTCGCGGTCTGACCATGGAGCGGGACCCGTCGCCCACCAATTCATCAATCGGCGCGACGGCGCCACGCCTCAAGGGAAACCAGCCGTGACCGAATCCAACCGCCGCGAGCTTCTGGGCCTTGGCCTGTCCGCGGGTCTTGCCGCCGGTTTCGTCACCGACGCGCTCGCTCAATCCGCCACCCGTGGCGATGCGCCGACCGAGGGCGCGCCGGCACGGCCCGCGCCGGAAGCAAAATATCGCGTGCCCTTCGCCGTGATCGGGCTGGATCACAATCATATTTACGGCATCACGGATGCCGTAATTCGCGGCGGCGGGGTCCTGACCATGTTCCACGCCGCTGATCCCAACCAGATCGCGATGTTCCGCAAGCGCTATGGCGACGTTGCGCTGGCGCGGTCGGAAGATGAGATCCTGGAAAACCGCAACATCAAGCTGGTGTGCAGCGCCGCCATTCCCCACCTTCGTGCGCCGCTGGGCATCCGCGTCATGCGCGCGGGCAAGGACTATCTGAGCGACAAGGCCGCCGTCACCACGCTGCAGCAGCTTGCCGATGTCCAGCGCACGATCAAGGAGACCGGCCGCAAGTACGGGATCATGTATTCGGAGCGCCTCGAGGTGCCCGCCGCGGTGATGGCGGGCCAGCTCGTGCACGACGGCGCGATCGGCCGGGTGATCCAGACCGTCAACCTCGCCCCGCACCGGCTGGCGGCGTCGGGGCGGCCGGCGTGGTTCTGGGATACGGCTCGCAACGGCGGTATCCTCACCGATGTGGGCAGCCATCAGGCCGATCAGTTCATTTATCTTACGGGCAGCAAGCGCGCCAGGGTCGTCGCATCCCAGACGGGCAATTTCGGCCATCCCGAGTATCCCGAGTTCGAGGACTTCGGCGACATGGTGTTGAACGGCGACGGCGGCACAGGCTATGTCCGGGTCGACTGGTTCACGCCGGATGGCCTTTCGACGTGGGGCGATGGCCGCCTGTTCATCCTCGGGACCGAGGGTTTTATCGAGCTGCGAAAATATGTGGACATCGCCGGACGACCGGGAGGGAACCACCTGTTCATCGCCGACCGGAAGGGCATGCGCTATCTCGACTGCTCCAAGGTGCCGTTGCCCTTCGGTCCGCAGTTCGTGACGGACATCGTAGAGCGCACATCGGTGGCGCAGGACCAGGAAGGCGCCTTGCTTGCCGCCGAGCTCGTGCTCACCGCCGAGGCTCGCGCAACGCCAGCCAGGGCTTTCGTGCGCTAGACGGTCACCTGGGGCGCGAAGCAGCCTCTATGGTCGGCAGAGGGACAAGGAGAGTCGGGAGCGTGATGACAGGCCCGTTGAAATTGCATGAAGATCGGTTGTTTCCGGCGGACGCGCGCACGCGTGACATCGCGCGCGCGCTCTATGGCGCGGTGGCGGCGCTTCCGATCGTCAGCCCCCATGGTCATACCGATCCCGCCTGGTTCGCGAGCGACGCGCCTTGGACCAACGCGACCGAATTGCTGCTGGCGCCGGATCATTATCTCTATCGCATGCTCTACAGCCAGGGGATCCCGCTCGATGCGCTCGGCGTGCCAGACCGCAATGGCGCCCCCGCGACCGACCCGCGCGACGCATGGCGGCTGTTTGCGGCGCACTATCATCTGTTTCGCGGTACGCCGTCGCGACTGTGGCTTGACCATGTCTTCGCCGATGTCTTCGGCTTCGACACCATGCTCTCGGCGGATACCGCCGATCGATATTATGACGCGATCGGTGCCGCGCTCGCCACGCCTGCCTTTCGGCCGCGCGCGCTGTTCGATCGATTCGGTATCGAGTTGCTGGCGACGACCGAAGGCGCGCATGAGGGGCTCGACGAGCACGCCACTATCCATGCCTCGGGCTGGAAGGGCCGGGTCGTCACCACTTACCGGCCCGACGCGGTAGTCGACCCGGAACATCCCGACTTCGCGACAGCGACGACGCGGTTCGCCGAGCTGACCGGCGAGGATGTTCATGACTGGCACGGCTATCTGGCGGCGCATCGCAAGCGTCGCGCGGATTTCCGCGGCGCTGGCGCAACCGCGACCGATCATGGCCACCCCACCGCCGCCACCGCCAACCTTTCGGCGGGCGAAGTCGAACGGCTGTTCCGGCGGATCGTGACGGGCGACTGGACGTCTGCCGATGCCGAGCTGTTCCGCGCCCAGATGCTCACCGAATTCGCCGCGATGAGCGTCGAGGACGGCATGGTCATGCAGATCCACGCCGGATCGTGCCGCAACCACAATCGCGCGCTGTTCGAAAGTCATGGGCGCGACAGGGGCGCGGATATTCCGATGCGCACCGATTATGTCGGCGCGCTCAAGCCGCTGCTCGACCGCTTCGGCACCGAGACGCGGCTGTCGATCATCCTCTTCACGCTCGACGAGTCCGCCTATGCCCGCGAACTTGCACCGCTTGCCGGACACTATCCGTGCCTCAAGCTCGGGCCTGCCTGGTGGTTTCACGACAGTCCCGAAGGCATGCGCCGTTTCCGCGAAATGACAACCGAAACCGCAGGCTTCTACAACACGGTCGGCTTCAACGACGACACCCGCGCCTTTCTGTCGATCCCCGCGCGGCACGATGTGGCGCGCCGCGTCGACTGCGCCTTCCTTGCCCGTCTTGTCGCGGAACACCGCATTGCGGACTGGGAGGCGGCCGAGCTGGCGCACGCGCTCAGCTACGGGCTGGTCAAGAAGGCGTACAAGCTCGACGATCCCGCATTTTTGCCGACTGCCGCAGCGGCCTGAGCCGGTGTTTATCGCATCCGCCGCCTCAGACCATGTTCAGGGCCATATCCTGGCCGTGGATGGCGGCTGGCTCGCGCGTTGAGAGAAAGGGGGCACATGACCGGCTGTATCGTCTTTTTCGGAGAACTGCTCCTCCGGCTCACCGCGCCTGACCGCGAGCTGCTTCTGCAATCGGGGCGGCTCGACGTGCATGTCGGCGGCGCCGAGGCGAATGTCGCGGTGGGGCTCGCGCGGCTGGGTCATATGACGAAGATGGTGAGCGCCGTCCCTGACAATCCGCTCGGCCAGGCTGCGATCACCGCGTTGCGCGGGCACGGCGTCGATTGCAGCGACATGGAATTGCGCGACGGGCGGATGGGCCTTTATTTCCTGACGCCCGGCGCGGGCCTGCGGGCTTCCGAGGTGGTCTATGACCGCGCGCATTCGAGCTTCGCCAGCGCGCCGGCCGATCTATTCGGTTGGAAAAGGCTGCTTGCAGGCGCCAGCCGGCTGCACCTTTCGGGCATTACGCCCGCCTTGGGGCCTGCCGCGGCGAACGCAGCGATCGCAGCCGCCAGCGCCGCCGGCGCGCTGGGGGTCCCGGTTTCGTTCGACGGCAATTATCGCGCGCGGCTGTGGGAAAGCTGGGACAGCGACCCCCGGACTGTGCTGACGCAGCTCGTCGAGACGGCCGATGTGCTGTTCGGCAACCATCGTGACGTGTCGCTGCTGCTCGGCAAGACCTTTCACGGTGACGGTCCCGAGCGGCGGCGCGAAGCCGCGGAGGCCGCCTTTGCCGCTTTCCCGAAACTCAAGCTGATCGCCTCCACCGCGCGCCATGTCGACGATGCCGACCGGCATCGCATCGCCGCGCGGATCGACACGCGCGATGCCACGCACCAGACCGACGAGGTGGTCGTCGCCGGGATCGTCGACCGGATCGGCGCCGGGGACGCCTTTGCAGCGGGCGTGTTGCACGGGCTGCAGATCGGCGCCGATCTCGACTGGACCGTCCGCTCGGGGCTCGCGCTCACCTGCCTCAAACATTCGCTGCCCGGCGATGCCAGCCTGTTCGGCCGCAAGGACATCGATGCTTTCCTGTCGGGCGACCTGGACGTCCGGCGCTGACGTCAATCCAACGGCGGCTTGCTCCCGACAATTGGAAACACAGCGTCGGGATCTCGACGGAGCGATTGTCAGCGACGTGGCATTGACCGATTTGATCCGCATGCCCTTGATGGGCACGGGCGCCGCCTGGACCAATGTGTGGCGGCTTTCAGGAGCCGCCAGTCATCCTCGGAATGACAGAGACGCGGGCGATTGCCGTCAGTGATCTGCCAGAGGACAGTTGCCCGACACGGAATGTGCAGCGGCGCTTACGCTGCGTGGTGTCGGTACGGTCGCCTCCCGCCAAGTTGCTCCATATGTTGATTGTTTGAACTCGACCCTCGGAACGCCAGAGCACCTTCGCGCGACTTGCGACGAGGCCCGTGCGAAAGCCAACAGTTACCAGGGTCCGTTCGCCACCAAGTCCAAGGTAGTTCAAGCGATGCGGTGGCTCGATAAAATGGTCCGAGAACGAGCTAGCTGCGAACGCATTTGAAGGTTGAGGCGTGATGTTTGGAAGGCGGCCCGCTTTAGGAAATGGCATCTATAACTAAATGAGTGGGATTGGGTGGTGGGCTGCCCTTCCCGCCTCCGAGAGGAAACTGGCGGCATCCGCCGACAAGTCAGACATTAAAATCGTTGGGCGCCCTGCCCAAAACCGGCCGTTCAGCCATCTGAGATGATGGTGCGAATGGACCGTACACGGCCGTCTGGCATAGAGCGGAGAGCTCGTGGAAACTGACGTTGGTTCAGGCGGCGTACTGGTTTTCGACTGCGCTGCCCGGAACCACGCCCAACATCTCGCGCACCTTCGTCCGATTAACTGGTTTGCTGAACAAAAAGCCTTGCAACGAATTGCATCCTTGCGCGCGCAGTTCGTCCACCTGACCCTGCTCCTCGACTCCCTCGGCCGTCGTCTCCATGCCTAGCGCGGCAGCCAGGTCGGTGATCGCGCGCACCACCGCGACAGCGCCCGGACGCGTCAGCAGGTCCTGAATGAAGGTCCGGTCGATCTTGATCTTGTCGAAGGGGAAAGCCTGCAGATAACTGAGGCTCGAATAGCCGGTGCCGAAATCGTCGAGCGCGATCTTCACTCCCAGCGCACGCAGGCCATGGAGCAGCTTCAAAGTCTCTTCGCTGCTGTCGAGGAAAATGGATTCCGTGATCTCGATCTCCAGTCGCTCCGGCGCGAGCCCGCTGCCAGCGAGCGCCTGAAGCACGGTCTGAGTCAGACCCCTACGCCGGAACTGGACCGATGACACGTTGACAGCGACACGAACATGCGAGGGCCAGGCCGCCGCCTGCATGCACGCTTCATGCATCGCCCAGGCGCCGATCGGCAGGATCAGCCCGGTTTCCTCGGCCACCGCAATGAACTCCGCCGGGCAGACAAGGCCGCGCTGTGGATGGTTCCAGCGAATGAGCGCCTCAAAAGAGCCGATGCAATTGGCCTTGAGATCAAAGAGCGGCTGGAAATAAAGCTCGAACTCCCCCTGTTCGATCGCCCGCCGAAGGTCGCCTTCGATCGCGCGACGGGCTTGCGCTCGTTCGTTGAGTGCTTCCTCGAAATGGCAATAGGTGCCGCGCCCCTCGTCTTTCGCCCGATAGAGCGCGAGATCGGCGTTGCGCAGCAGAGTGTCGATATCGGCGTCATCCCTGCCCGCAATCGCAATGCCGATGCTCGCGCCCGGCAGAATATCGTGACCGTCGATCACCAGAGGCTGCCTGACCGCGGCAATGATGGCTTCCGCCAGCCGCTCCACGGTGTCGCGTGCTTTCGGCCCCATGTGCAACACCAGGAACTCGTCGCCGCCGAGTCTGCTGACGAAGCAGCCGTTGGCAGCAGTGGTCAGTCGCTCGGCCACGGCGATCAGCATCGCATCGCCGACCGGATGGCCAAGCGTGTCGTTGACGGTCTTGAAATTGTCGAGATCGATGCAGAGCAGCGACAGATCCTGCGCCGGCCCGCGCATTGCCACAAGCTGCTCGACATGCTTCTGGAACATCGTCCGGTTGGGCAGGCCGGTCAGCACGTCGTTGAAGGCGAGGTGAGCGATATGCTTTTCGCGTTCTTCGATCTGATCGACCATCGTGTTGAAGCTGGTGGCGAGGCGCGCCAGCTCGTTGCGCCCCTCGATCTCCACCTCGCATCGGTCGCCGCGCGCGAAGCGACCCACCGCCTCGTCGAGAATCGCCAGAGGGCGGGTGATCCGCGCCGCGGTGCGCCAGGTCGCCACGATCACGCCAGCCAGCCCCAGCAAGGCCACGACGGCGATGATCGCCTGCACCGGCCGATAGGGCGCGAGCGCCGCGGATTTGGGATAGAGGAGCAGGAGCGCGGCGTGCTGGTCGTCAGTGAACGTCGGTAGCGATTTCACCAACGCGAAATTGGTTTCGCGGCCGAGAGGTAGTTCAAAGGCACTCCGGCGATCGAGAAAGCGATCGAATATGTTCGCCGCCTGCTCGTCGATCCGCAGGGTATTGTCGGTCACGCGCTGCCAGTTATGCTGCTTGCGGATAATGATCTCCGCTTCCAGCGCGATCGGCGACAGACCTTCCAACGCGCGCATTTCCCGGGCGTCGAGGTCGACGGCGAAAACGATCCAGCCGATCTCCATGGGCGCGAGAACGGGCGCCGCCACAACCTGCTTGATACGCCCGCCCAGCTCTGCCACGCCCACGCGCTCGCCCGCGTCGAGCGCACCGCGGAGTTCCTGGATCTGTTGCGGCGTCGGCAGGGCACCCAGCCCAGTGACGTGATTGTCGGGTGTCAGAATGAAGGCGCTGCGGACATCCATCCGCGACTTGAGATTGTCGAGCGCGGAAAGCGCCGTTGCCCGGTCACCGGTCGCTACCGCCGCACGGAAACCGAAATCCTTGGCGAGCAGCGTGGCCGCGCCGCCAAGTTGGGCGGCGCGCTGCTGCCACAGCCGATCATAGACGATGCCGTTAGCGACCAGCTCTTTGCCAACCTGTAGCGACGCCACCTGCTCGGTGCCCACGTAGAGCGCGATTGCGATGCACAGCATGGCCGCCGAGAATAGTCCGGCATAGAGTACCGATAGCTGCGCACGTAGCGAACGAAAGCGGAAGTGCCGCATCAATAGCCGCGCATATTGTGCATCGGCGGCGGTCGGAACTTGACCGCCACGCTCTCAGCGCGATCGGCTGTTCCGACGTTGATCTCGCGCGCCTGCTGGTTTTGTGGGCCGACCAAGGAAGGATGCCAGACGGTGAGCGTATAGCGCCCCGCTGGCAGCGCGGCAAAGGTCGCCCGGCCGTTGGCGTCAGTCCCATCGGCAAGAGCCGTATCGGTGACATAGATGAAGGCCGACATGCTGTCGTGGATGTTGCAGCCGATCGCTACCACCCCCGGCTTGTCGAACTTCACGCTTCGCGTCTGGTCCTTCGCGAAGAGCTTCAGTTCGAAGCGCTTGGACGGTGAGAAGGAATAGACATGATGCTTGAACGGATCGAGGTTGGGGAAGGAAACCGTCGAACCGACCGGCACGATCGAGACGAACGGATGGAACTGTGTCTCCTTTTGGTTGACCTGGTAGTTTCCCACACGCGGTGCCGGGCTGGCCTTGCCCACCGGGCGCAGTGTCACGACGACATCGCGCGCGGGCCTGCCGCCCGCATCCGCGACGCGCACTGTCAGCGTGCCGGCAAGAGCAGGCGTGGCGGCCAGGGCAAGCCCCAGCGGAAACAGGGTCGCGAAGCGCATGACAGCCAACTTAAGCCGCGGATGGTAAAAAGCGGGTTACGGTCGTGCTACCATCGGGCGCGAAGGCTGAGCTGAAGCTGATTGCTGTTCTGGTCGGCGGCCAGCATCATCCGATTTCGCGCCAACCGGTCGCTTTCGACATGCAGGCCTTCGACGAGCAACGTGAGGTTGTCGTCCAGCGCCCGCTTCGCTGCGAGCGTCACGGCCCATCCTTCCTCGTTGTCCTCGGCCGTCACCGCGCTCCCGCGGTTGCGCGTGTCGAACACTTCGATCCGGGCGGCGAGCGCCCCCTGCTGGAACTGCCGCGTCAACAAGGCGAAGGCGGAGCGGAAGCGAGTATCGACCCAGATGTGGCCGTCCATGGGAAAGCCCATCCGCGCCCTGCCGCTCATTCCCTGCGCGCGCAGCTGCCAGTGTTCGGAAAGATCGGCAACGAAACCGATATTGTCGAACCGCGTGCGCCAGCCCCATTCCAGGTCGGCGTTGACCGCTTCGGGATCACCGCCATTGTCATAGTGGAGATATTCCAGATGCATTGGCGCAGGCGGATCCCAGGCGAACTTCGCATAATAGCCGGGCCGCTTGAAGAACCCCGGATCCATGTCGAGCACGGGATGGGTGTAAGGTGGCTGGATCGTCTGGACGAAGGTCGAGGTCAGTGGCAGCGGTTGGCGGCGCCCTGCCACGATCTTGCGGTCATGGAGCGCCCAGCCGCGAAAGGCGAGCAGCGCGCCCGCGGTATCATTTGCATCAAACAACGCGGCCGTGGCCGTGAACCTGTGCTCACCAAGCCGGGCCGAGCCGCTGAACTCGCCTCCGATCACCTTCACCTCCTCGCTGATCCAGCTGTTGATCGCAGAGGGAGTAATCGTGCTTGTCACGGTCCATTCGGGACCCGAGTGCTCGAGCGACAAGGGTGGCCACATCAGGCCCGCCCGGGCTGAAACGCGAACGGCGGAATCAGCGAGGGGCTTCCACGAAAGGAAGGCTTCTGAAAGTCCGGCTTCCAGATCGGGTCCGCTTTGCACGAGCCCAACGACAGTGCCGGAAATCGACCAGGTGAAACGTGGCTGCCAGATCAGATTGGCTTCGCCGAACACGGGATCGAAATGAAAGTCGGACGGTCGCCCCGACTGGCTTCTGCCGAACCGGAGCTTGCCAAACCCATTTTCGGTCCAGGATCGCTCTCCATCTACGCCGACTATCCTTACCTCACCCGCGACTGTCAGCGTCTCGGCGGACAACAGGTCCATTCCTCCTGGCTCAGCCTTCGCTGGCGCAAAAAGCCCCATTGTCGCCAGCAGCAGCATGCCCCAGCGAACGAATGCAATGGGCGGGGAATGCTCGGCCACCATGCGGCCAACTCTGCCATCATATGGTTAAGTCCCGGTGTATTCTCGCCGGCCTCTCGCCTGTGTCGGCGGCTTCTGGTGCCCTAACCGCAACGGATCTCCCGCGGGTGCTTCGTGAGTTCGCGCCACGAACGTCCACGTTCCGATGTTCGAAAGCAGCGCTCGAGCGGTCAGAATGGGCACGAATTCTTGGAGGCTGAAATCGCCGGGCGGGTTCAACCGGTCAGCGGCCTGCACGAAGAATTGAACAGTAGCTCGCGACCCGATCGCGTTGAAAAAGGTATATTGGATCGTAGGGTATTGGACAGCATGTCAAGAGGTCGGCGTTCACTTTCTCGTCTGGCGAGCGTCGGCTTTGAGCTGAGTCGATCCAGCTTTACCATCCTTAGAAAGTTCTGGGCTGTAGCAGCCATGATAACTCACTCTTCGCTCCGTTCTGGCCGCGTAACGGTTGCTGGTCGAGCTTGAGGATGCATTTCAGCTGCGCCAGCATCTCGACCTTCTTCCGCTGACGAAAGCTGACATGGGCGTGACCACTGTGGATCGGTGCCGTGAATGTCGCTTCTTTCCTATGCTCACCGACTGCAACATGCCAAAAAAAGCAGCCTCATTCATTTACTCAATGGTTCGGGGCGTAGCGGCTTGAAAACGCACGATCCGGCAATTGCCGATGGTGCGGAGTTTCAGATGACGATCATATGGAACGCTGCGGCACAACTACAGGCTGCAATCCCTATCGAGCCGAAACCTCCGGCTCCCAGGTCAAGCTGCTGGACGCGACGACGAGTGCGTGGATCGCGACCCTGACCCTTGGCGCGCGGACCGTCAGACTGGAAGGGCCATCGCGCTCTTTCGGTGAGCCCACGGCCGCTGATCCGGTGCACCACCGGATTTGGGTGCGGACGCTGCCATTGCCTTTCAATGGCGATATAGCTGAAGTTTGGTTGCATGGCTGGCTCGAGCAGGCCGTAGAAGCGAACAATTTGGGCGTGCCCGACATACTGGCCATCGCAATGCAATATTTGCATGGGGCGCCGGCGGCGAGCGATGGCGCAATCCAGATCGCCGGTGCGGCCGAATATGGACCTCTGGTCGACGGTGCGCGGCAGGAAGGAAGCGACTTCAGCGACTATCTCGGGATCAGCTGGCAGTATCCCGACGGCACCTGGGATCCGCCCGAACATGCACAATTTCGGTGCCTCGACTGTTCGGGATTCATGCGCATGGTCTGGGGCTACCGCCATCACATGGAAGGCAGTGACTTTGAAGATCGCATAGCGCTGTGCAGATCACCGCTGCCCGATCGCTCGGCCATTCCGCGGCGCGCCTATGAAATCTTTGCAAACGGTCCGGGTATCGTCGCGGTCGATCGTCCCGAAGAAGGCGCCGCGGACATTTCGGCCGTGCGCGTGGGCGATCTTGTCTTTTTCGATGCCGATAGCGGTGACGGCGCGCAAATTGACCATGTGGGCATGTATCTTGGCACCGACGATGGAGGGCATTCGCGCTTCATCTCGAGCCGCAAGCGACACAATGGCCCGACCATGGGCGATTATCGCGGTCGTTCGATTCTCGATGGCAGCGGTCTGTACGCGCGTGCTTTTGCAGGCGCGCGGCGGCTCTGACCTGATTTGGTTCCCTACGATTGACCAAACGGGAATGGTCGGGGGCAAAGCAATCAGCCGTGCCTCAATGCCAAAAGTCTGGCCGAGCTTGACAAGAATTTTAGCAGGATGAAGCATCCCTGACGCACTGCCACAAGGGATTCCGAGTCGCGACCAGAGAACAAGTCGTTGGCAGTTTTATGGTCCTAAATACTTTCGGGTCATGCCGTCACAAACGATGGCGCAAGCAAGCGAGACAGATCTCAAACATTGGCTTCTCGCCAATCTAGGGGCTACGCGAATGCCTGCGGATGGTCGAATGGTCGGAATTGTCGGGAGCCTCGGCGTGCGTCCGATGTCTCGGCTGTCGCTGCCCGCGAGGCGCTTGCTCGCCTATCTTGCGTTGCGCGGCGGGCAGGTTTCGCGGCAGCGCGCTGTCGACGAACTCTGGCCCGACCTGCCCGAAGAAGCTGGAAGGGCAAATCTCCGCCGGGCATTGTGGCAAGTGCCAAGGCCTTGGACCGAATGCGCGGGGGAGGAAATCCTGTTGCAAGCCGATTGCGATCTGCCTCTGGCGCGGATTGCAGTTGCCCGCGCGATTGCGGGAGAATTACTGAGCTTCGACGAAATCGATCTGCTGTCAGCCGACATTCTTCCAGGATGGCACGAAGAATGGGTTCTTGCCGCCCAGGCGGAGTTTCACCTTATCCGCGTGCAGGCGCTCGAAGCTGCTTGTCGATCGCTGACGCGTGTCAATCAATATGCGCTGGCAGTTCAAGCAGGTGCCGCTGCGGTTGCCGCCGAATCGCTGCGGGAATCAGCCGCGGAAGCTTTGATCGACGCCCATCTTGGGCAGGGGAACCGTTTCGAGGCGGTGCAATGCTTCCGCGCGCTCGCGGCGCGGTTGCACGAAGAGTTGGGGATTGATCCGGACACTGCCTTGGCTGAACGAATGAAAATGCACATTGGAACCCGTCTCGTCGCCTAGGGGTAAATCGTAAAGACGGACGTTTCGCGGACGCCGCACGGACGCTGATGCCTGCTTGCCGAGACGGCGTGGCACGTCCGCAACGACTCCACTCGGATATTCCTGCAACAAGTCGCGCACATTTGGGGACGGTCAGTTCGCTCTATTGGTTGAGACTCTTCGAGGAGACGCCCGATGAACTCGACCGACACGCTTAATGAAGGCAGATGGACGCCCGGGCCTACACTTGAAACGCCGTTCCTGGAGGTGCCGGTCGAAGCGGATAGGAAATTCGCGGAGCAAGGTTTCAAGCCGTGGCAGGCTTCGCTTAGCCCCTTCAGCGATGGCGAGAATGAGGGGTTGGACGTTGAAACCAGCGAAAGTTTCGAAGACGCGCTGGCGGACATCAGTGACGAGGACTTCCACGAAGCAGTCGCGCTCCTCGCCGAGGAAACCGAAGCGGCGATCGCAGATCGGTTCGCGAGCGAAGCGCCGCTTTACACCCGCGAGCGCGAGCGTTTCGGCGAGACTTACCTGTCGGGCGTCCAATTCGAAAGCGAACACTATCTCACCGAACTCGAGGCCGGAATCGCAGGGCTCGACATCGCGTCGCTGTCGGAAAATCAGATCGATGAGACGCTCGCGCGCTTCGATCCGCAATCCGGCGAATTGACACCGGCCGGAGAGGAATTCGTCAAGACGCTGGTCAAGAAAGCCAAGAAGGCAGTGAAATTCGTCGCCGGTGCGGCGAAACAGGCGGGCAAGCTCGCCGCGCCCTTGCTCGCGCCGATGCTCAAAAAGCTTCGCAAGCTGGTCAAGCCGCTCCTCATGCGCGTACTCTCGCTCGCTATCGGGCGCTTGCCTGCGCCGCTGCAACCCGCCGCGCGCGCCCTTGCCGACAAGTTGATGGCGAAGGCCGGCATCGCCCGGTCGGCGGTCGCCGATGCGGCCGCGGCACCGGCCGTCGCGCCGGCAGTCGCGGTCGACAGCGAGTCGCTCGCCGATTCTTTCGATATGATGCTGGTCGAGGCGATGACGCTCGACGAAGCTGCGCTCGCCGAAAGCGAGACGCTCGATACCGGCGAGTACGAGGCGATCGAGGAAAGCCGCGACCTGGAGGCGCTCGCAGAGGCGCGCGGCACGCTGATCGACAGTTTCCGGCAAGCCGATGAGCGGGCCGACCTCGCACCCGCCATCGAACAGTTCGCGCCTGTCGTCCTGATGGCGCTGCGCACCGGCATCGGCCTGGTCGGGCGGCCGAAGGTGGTCGGCTTTCTCGCCAAATATCTCGCGCAGATGATCGCTAAATGGATCGGTCCCGCGCAAGCCCGACCGCTTGCCAACGCCATCGTCGATACCGGACTGAGGATGGCCACGCTCGAGGCCGAGGGCGAGGATTTTTCGGACCAAAGCGAGATCGTCCCGACCGCGCTGACGAGCGTCGTCGAAGATAGTGTGCGGCGCTTCGCCGAAAGCGAAGACTATGTCTTCGAGGACGAGGATCTCGCGCAGATCGCGCTGGCCGATGCGTTCGGCGAGGCCGTCGCGACGCACTTTCCGCAAGAGCAGGTGCGCGAGGAATTGCAAATCGCTCCGTCGCTCGGCGGCGCGTTTGTCACGCGCCGCGCGCGCGCGCTTCGGCCGTACGGCAAATACAACCGGACGCCCGAAATCGAGGTCTCGGCCAGGATGGCGGATCGCCTGCCGGCGTTCGGCGGGTCCTCGGTCGGGGCGACGATGCGTGCCGCGGGCGCGCGGTTCCCCATGCGCGCGCGCATGCACGTCTATCAGGCCAAGGCCGGGTCGACGGTTCCGGCGATGCTTCGCCACGACCGCCGCGGCCGCGCCACGGCCTATCCACTGACCCAGGGCGCGGCGGGTTTGCTGCTCCGCGAGCCCGGTCTCGGGGGCGGGGTCGCTGCGCGTTATCTCCAGACTCCGCGACGGATCGCCGTCGGTCAGCGCGTCTATGTGCTCGAGCCGCTCGGCGCGGGCGGAATTAGGTCCGACGGCGCGCCGAGCGCCGCACCGAGCCGGTCCCGGCTGTCGATTTTGCGCGGTGGGGCGCAGATTGTCGCGAACATTTATCTGTCCGAGGCCGAAGCGCAGCGTGTCGCGGAAGCCGTTCGCCAGGGCCGGGGCCACGGCGTCCTCCTCAAGGCATTGCTCGATGTATTCGATCGAAAGCCGCGCATGCGGGGCGAGACCGAAGAGCCGGGCGAGACGTTCGGCGAGGACGGCGAGGCGTTCCAGGATTTCGCGACCGGCATCGCGTCACGGTTGCCGGCAGGTTTCAAGGCGATGCTCCGCCGCCGCATTTCTGCGTGGATCAAGCCCGCACTTGCCGGATGGGTGCGCGGCAATGGCGAAGCGTTCATGCGGGCAGCGGCGCATCCCGATCCCGGTGTCACTGTTCGGGTAAAGCTGTCCGGGGTGCCCGGGCTGACGCAAGGCACTGCAGGCAAGCCGCCGACCTTGACCTCGCTCGCCCGATCGCTGCGCGGCACGCCGGCGATAGCGATTTCGGTCGCGCCGGGGCGCTCAGGCCGGTGAGTTCGGCTGTCTCCCTCGAACAGGCGCTGGTTGCCGCAGACCTCGAACGGCAGGTGGCGCACTGGCTCGCCTCGGCGCGCACCTTCCGCGCCGCCGAGGAGTTCGCCTCGCTCGCCGCATGGGCATCGGTCGAACGTGAGATCGGCTTGCCGCTGCGCCGCCAGTTGCACGCGATCGTCGAGGAATTGATCGCGATGGGTGATTCAACCGCGGCGCTCGTCGCCGAAGCGCGCAGGGACGCAGCAGTCACCGCCAAGGCGGCCGCCGCGGTGCAACGCTTCCGCCGCCGCTACGTCCAGGTCGATACGACGCTCGATTTTCTTGGCGACGCAATCAATTCGCGCACCAGCCCGGTGCTGTGCGCGGCCCTTTCGACGCTCGACCGGCTAGCTTACGCGAGCATGACGCCCGCGCTCGAACGCGCCGGCAAACCCGTGCCGCGCGTGCTCGTCTATCAGGACAAGGGGACGGGCGCGTCGATCCTGCGCGCGGGCGTGCGGCTCTGGGCGCCCGGCGCGGTCATGCCCGTCGCGGCGATCAAGATCGTGCGGCACAATCTCTATCGTCCGACATCGCTGTTCCACGAATCGGGGCATCAGGTCGCGCATCTGACCGGCTGGACCGAGGCGACCCGCACCGCGCTCGGCAAGGCGCTGGCCGACGATCCGCAACTCGCGCAGATGTGGACGCCCTGGGCGTCGGAAATCGTCGCCGATGTCTTCGCCTTCCTCCACACGGGCTACGCCTCGGTCGCGGCGCTTTACGATGTCGTCGGCGACGCGCGGACGATCCTGCGCTGGCCGGTCGGCGATCCGCATCCGATCGGGTGGCTGCGCACGGCGCTCGGCTGCGAATTTTCGCGGCAGTCCTTCGATGCGAGCGGTCCCTGGAACAGCCTGCAGCGCGCGATGATGGCGCATTTCCCGACGTCGCGCGCGGACGAGACGCTGCGCCCGCTGCTCGAACGCTCGCTCGCGGCGATGCCCAGGATAGCGCGCGCCTGCCTCAACGCGCCGGTGCCCGCGCATGGTGACAAGCCGATGACCGAGGTGCACGATCCGGCGCGCGTCTCGCCGGCGGCGTTGGCCGAACTCGAACGCGCGGCGGGGCCAGCGCTGTGGACCTCGCCGCACTGGCGGCAAGCCGAAGGTATCAGGATCGTGGCGCTGGCGGGCCTGCGTGAGGCCGAGCGGCCGGAGACGGCGTCGCATTGGATCGAAAAGGCGCGGACCTGGCTTGGTTCGCAAGCGAAGGCGGCTTGAAGGAAAGGAATGGATGATGGCCCGATCAAGCTCAACTTACGGCGGGGACGGCGTCAGCAATGAAGAGCTCCAGACCCAGATAGATCTGATCAAGAAGGCGTTGACCGAAGTTGCCCTCGGGAACTCGATCAAGGATGCGATCGGAGATGGCTTTGCCAATCTCGCAGACATGCTCGAGCCGCTGCGGACACTGCGCCCGGCTCGCGGCGCCCTCAGCGAGCAGGAAGCGCTCGTGCTGCAATGTATCCACGCAACGCTAGCGCGGCCGGATTATTCGGACGTTGAAGGCGGTTTCGGTGAGGTCATCAGGCCCGCGACCAGCAAGACCGGAGGAAAGAGTCATGATCCAGCAACTCGTTGAGCGCTTGATGGCATCCGGGTCGGGCATGTCAAAGAAAGATGCGGCGCAAGCCGTGCTGTCGGCCGATCCTATGGACCTTATCCTGTACATGGAGCAGGTCTGGGAAGATGCCGATCGGGTCGACGGCGACCATCCCGACGAGGGCCGCAAGAAGCTCGTCAAGATGGGCCGGTTCACCGGTCTCGATCCGATTTCGCCGCTGACCTTCGGCGCATGGGATCATTTCGGCTATGCCTATGCCCTGGAGAACACGCGCATCGTTCAAATTCTCGGGCGGATCGTCCGTGAATATCGCAACGGCGAGGGCCTTGGCGTACCGACGCCCGCGACACGCCGCTGGGTCGAGGCGACCGAGGCGCTGCTCTTCGGCGCCGCCAATCCCTTCACCGCCTGGCTTTCGACGAGCAGCCTACGCAAGGATCCCGAGGCGGTCCGCCGCAACGCCTATTGGCGGATGTTCGGGCTCGACCTGGCGTTCGGCAACGAGGACAACAGCGCGCCCGTCTATGACAAGGCGCACGCCGCCAACACCGGCTTTGCGTCGCTGTTCGAGGAACTGCTCTTCGAACTCTGGCAGGCGATGAGCAACGAGCGCAATTTCGCCGGATCGAACCAGGCCGACGACGATCGCATCTTCCGCATCGCCGAACAGCTCAAATATGTGCTGACCTCGCGGCGGCAGCAGGGCCTGTTGCGGCGCGAGGAACTGTCCGCGGCGACGGCGCTGGGCTGGGCCGAATTGACGGTCAGCTTCGACACGCCCGTGGCGCTCGATCTCGGGGCGAACGCGTCCAGCCCTGCAAACCGCCTGCGCATCATGGGCGAGCGCGTCGGCTTGGCGGCGCACAGCAAATCGGCGGCGTTCTTCTCGATGGCGGCGGAGTTGTCCAAATTCCTGCGCGTCATCGAGTCGGGCATCGTCAGCGGCCCGGACAAGACCTGGGTGCTCTATGTGACGCAGCCGGCCGGACCGAACGAACCGGTGCCCATCGGTACCGAAACACGCCGCGTCATCACCGAATGGGCGGCAGCTACGGGCAAGAATCTGAAGGAGCGCAGCAAGCCCGTCGATGTTCGCCAGCCGCGCCTTGTCGCGGTGCAATAGCGGAACGATCCGGAAAGGAGCGAGCGATGGACTATCGGAGAGAGCGTTTCGACACGTTCGGCTTTGAGTCGCCCTTTGCCGAGAGCGATATTCCGGCATCGGCTTTCTCGGCGGACGGCGAAGGCGGCTTCGAGGCGTTTGCCTGGGAGAGCCCATATCCCGCGCCCACCGCGTGGCGGGGCGAGTTTGAAGCCGAATCCGGCCCGCTCAATTTGTCGGGCATGCTCGGCATCCGCGGGCGCTTCGACGACCCGGCGCGCAATCCCGCCATCGACATGGATGGGACGAAGTTCGACGCCTTCCTGCAAGGCGGCAACCGGCAGGAATTCGCGGCGAAATGGCTGGCGAGCCGGCCCGCGCTCGCCGAATCGATCGCCGCGCCGCGGGGCGATCTGAAGTCCGGCGACATCGCCAAGGCGTGGTTCGTCATTCACGATGTCGGCGTCAAAAGTTCGCTGAGCGACACGCGGTTCAATGCGAAGGACACCAAGAAGAAATCGGTCCATGGCTTCGTCAATCGCGCCGGAAATTACGCCGCGACGCATGATTTCGCGAAGCGCAAGAGCGGGACGATCTACGAATTCGTCAGCAAGCGCGGCCAGGAGATCGCGGGCGGAAAGACCGTCAACATCGAAACCGTGCCCGACATCGAGAATGTCACGTTGAAGGCCGACGGCACGCTGCCCGCGCCGCGCGATGCGGGCAACTACGCGTCGATCGGCTTCCGCCGTAACCGCAAGATGCGCAAAGGCATCTACTACAAGTGGACCAAGGCGGCGTTCGAGGTCATTGCCGATCTCTATATCCTTGCGTCTGCGCGTGCGGGCCATCTCCTCACTATGACCGCGCACAAGGAGATGGATCGCAACCTCGGCCGGTCGGTGATCTGGCGCGAATATTCGGCGGCCGAGATCGCCAGAGCCTCGACCAAATATCTGAAGGCCGCGCGCGACCGGCCGAGCGACTATCACGGCGATCCTTATGGCTTCGATTTCCAGGCGCTCTACGACGTCGTCACGCGCAAACTGAATGCGCTCGGTGGCCGGCAAATGCCCGCGGGCGCGCGCTATGGCATCAATCCGCTGCGCGTTCGCAAAGCCGATGGCGAGGATATCGGCAATGGCAGTAGCCACAAGCACGAGTTTCCGCACCAATCGAGCCCGGACATAAAGCGGGACACCGGCCTGAAGGCGGCGGGCTGGTGGCAGTCCGCGAAAATCGGTGAAGCCTTCGGATCGGATTTCGACGAGGCATTTTCGGATGAACTCGACGAGGTTCTGGCCGAGGTCGGGCACGAGTTCGAGGAATCGCAGGACGCTTTCGATCAGGAGTGGGCCGCCGAGGAGGAGGCGTTGGCCTGGCTCGACCTTGAGGACGAAGAGACCGAAAATTACCTTTTCGAAGAAGAATGGGAAAGCGTTCCGGAGCAGGTCGCGACGTCGACGCCATTGCTGGGGGGGCGGCTTTGGTCGAGCGCCGATCCGATACTGCGGACCAAACACGCGATCTTCGTTTCGCCCGCCGCAATCGGCCAAGGCCGCGTCGAAGTGCTCCTATATGTGCACGGGCTCCTGCGTCCGTGCGGCGGCATGCCGACGGGCGGCGTCGCATCGTTCATTTCGGGAGACAAGTTTGCGCTGGGCGCAAGCGTCGCGGGCAGTGGACGGCCGATGATACTGATCGTGCCGCAATTTCAGGACGCGAGCGACAAGCAATGGTCGACGCGCGGATTGGATAAGCCCGCGGTGCTCAACGCCTATGTCGAACGCTGCCTGGCGGAGGCGGGCCGAATTCTCGGGCGCGGGGCCCCCGAGTTGTCCGAGCTCATCGTCGCCGGGCATTCACGCGCTTATGGCGTGCTCTATCCGCTTGCGGGGTCGTCCGCTTCGCGAGCGATGCGCGAAGGGCCGCTGTCGAAGCTATCGGGCTTGTGGTTCCTCGACGCGAGCTACGGCGGCTTTCCGGCCTCGGCGCTCGCCAAACTTCTCACGGTCATGCCGGGCCTCAGCGTCAAGCAGGTCTACATCGCTGGAAGTCCCACCGATTCCTTTGGACGCAAGAAGCGTGAAGGGCGGCTGGCGTACATGCCCGTTTCTCGAGGAGCTTCCAATCACTGCCAGATCCCCGCAAAATGCCTGGCCGATCTCCTCGCCAACCGCCCGCTGAGCGTGGCGTACAAACCCGTCTCAAAGCGCGAGAACTTCGCGCCCGACTATCTCGGCCAGTTCGAGGACGAAGATTTCGATCTCGAGGAGGAAGATTTTTTCGACCTCCAAGACGAGGGATCTTTCGCGTTCGAGGAGGAGCAGGAGTCGTGGACCGACCGCTTCGACGAGGACGAGGATGGCGAGGATTTCGATCACGACATGGAGGCATCGCAATCTGAAGACGAGGCCGAACGTCGCTGCAGTCACAACGAGGCGCTTTTTGAAGGCATCGAGCCATTCATGGAGTCAGAGGCCTGGTCCTCGTCCCCCGAGCAAGTCGCCTTTCGCGAACGCGTGCTTACCGCGCACATCAAGCGGACCGAGGGCCGCAAGAAGATGAAGGCGCAGCCCGACTTGCGCGACGATCAGCTCGCGACGATTCCGGGGACGAAGATCCAAACGCGCAAAGACACCGCGATCGCGGCGGGCAAGCTGCTCAGCGCGATCAACGCCGACCTGGCGGTGGCACAGGCGGCGGGCGATGCCGACGCAATGAAGATCCGCAATGTTTCGGTGACGAGTGGTTATCGAAGCGCGAGTCGCCAACTCAATCTCTGGCGTGGCGTGTTTTCGGCAAAGGGCGGCTATTACGACAGCACCGAGGCGGCGCGTCGTGGCCTGCCGGGCGGGCCGCACTCTGACGCAGCGATCGACTATCTCCTGAAATCGACGGCTTCTGGCGGCTTCGGCCTCGGCGGCCGGATCGCCGCGCCGGGCTTCAGCAACCATCAAGGCGGAACCGCGCTCGATTTTCTGGTCAATCTCAAGGGTGGCGGCGCGATCAAGCATAGCAGCAAGGAGCACTTTCGCGCGATCTGGCGCAGGTCATGGTTTCACCCATGGATGCAGCGCAATGCCGCGCGCTTCGGCTTCCGCCCGATCCCGACCGAGGAATGGCACTGGGAATATCGACCTGATCCAACCTCGCAAGGCGAGGATTTCGATGCATTCGACGACGAAGACGAGCGTTTCGAAATTATCGATCAATTCGGGACGGACTGGTTCGATGAGAATTTCGATTCCGAAGCCGAGGATGAGGCGTGGGAGGCGAGCGGCGCTTTCGAGGACGAGACAGATTTCGAACACGAAGAGCCAGAGATGGCATTCGCCGATCTTGCGCCGGAGCCCTATCGGATCGCGGGCGGCCATTTCGACAAGGATCAGAAAAGGCACGCTGCGACACATCCGGCAGGTCTGCTAAGAACCATCTCGGTCGTGGGGCCGCAGGAAAAGAAGCTTGTCGCCAAAGCGCCGTACCCGATCACGGTCGGCAAGGAACTGATGCGCTTCGAAGACGGCAAGATCGGGGAATGGATCGCCGATTACAACGCCTTCACGCACGATTTCGAAGAAGTGCTTCGAGCGATCGGTCGGTTGCGTGATCTGCTCAGCGCAGGGTCGCCAGAGGCCCCCACAGACCTCAATCAACTCCAGAAATGGAGTTTCAAGCCGACCGACGACACCTCTGCAACGGCGGAGATCAAGAACCGCTACCGTCTGTGGCGCAATGCGCAGAAGGAATATGACACGACGTTAATCGCGATTGCGCAATCGGAGCGCGAGATCGGCCGATTGCGCAAAGATTTCTGGGTAGCGCAAGGCAAATTGTTGCGCAGCATCGCGCAAGCGCGGCGGCTGAAAAAGCCTGAATTCGAGGGGATTGACTTGCGTCTCAGCGACCTTGTTTCAGTGGCGACAGCCGGCACTTTTTCCTTAGGCGTGTTGACCGGTGCCGCGCTGCTGGGCGACTGGATTATGGAAGCGAGAAACAAACGCGAGGAATATGATAAAAAGCTCAAGGAATTCGTCCAGGCGACCAAAGAATCCAGCCAGGATGTACGCGATAATCTCGACGCCTTCCAAAACGCGGGCAAACGCTACTGGGACCATGTTGCGCGGCTCCAGGACCAATTTAAAGGCCTGAAGGGACGTGAGGCGGCCCGGCTCGATTCAAGGGTCGCAGCCGTGGACTTCGCTCAGGCGATCCCGCCGAAGTCGATGAAGGACGGTGCCAAGCTCGCCGCGATCAGGATGCCCGCCCAGGTGGCGAACACATGGCGCACCCTCGCCATTGTTGGACCGCGTGCGCTTGCGCTCATGATGTCCTTGAGGCGTCGCTGGCCCATCGTCGAAAGGGCGGTGTTGCGCTTCAGGCGCGGGCCGGATCCAATGGGATTGGAAGATGCCACGCAGCTGGCGCTGGCTGCAAAGCGCGCTGAGTCCTGGAACACCGTTCTCACTAAAGAGGATGTCGAAGAATGGAGGGCCGTGAATCGCCTATGGGATGAGGCTTACGCAAAATTCTATCGGTGAGACGAAATATTCATCCCGTTGCCCCGCCCCCAACTCGAGGTAGCTGGCGAAGAGGATGGAGCCTGCGGATGAATTATCAGGAGCGCGCGATCGCGGCGGTCCTTCGGGCTAATGTCACCACTACAAGGCAGGAGTTGATCTATTGCAATAGGCCAGCTCGATACCTGTTGCCCGTCGCAGAGGCACTCGCAGCAATGCAGTCTTCCGATCGGGAAGCATGGCTGCATATGCGCAATATCCGGCTAGGCGGTCGAACTCCGATGGAGGTTCTTGAGGCGGGCGATCCTGGATCGTTCATTTCCTTGTGCCGCGCGCTTCCGACAGCGAATTCATGAAGCTTCCCAGCCCTAAAAGACTGAGCCGCTACGTTCTCTTTGCCTGGATGCCACAGGCTACAGAAAGTCTTTATTGTCACTGACGTTGGGGAAGGGCGGCGCTGTGAACGCGGATCAACGGTCATATCGGTCGTCGCGGGAGATTTAGATTGTCAAAGGCAGGATTCACCTGAATGGTTCCGCCCTGCTAACCCTTGAGGCAGGTCGGAAGTTTCAATTGCGAGCCTACATCATGACCCCTCGGCGCCTGCGGCCGACCCGATCGACTTCGACCAGTTTCTCGCGGTCGATATCCGTGTGGGCACGATCGTCGCGGCCGAGCCCTATCCCGAAGCGCGCAAGCCCTCGGTCAAGCTCGTGATCGATTTCGGCCCGGCGATCGGACGCAAGAAGTCCTCGGCACAGATCGTCGCCAACTATGCGATCGAGGCGCTTGTTGGGCGCCAGGTCGCCGCCGTCGTCAATTTCCCGCCGCGACAGATCGGCAGGTTCATGTCCGAAGTGCTGACGCTCGGCTTTCCCGACGAAGCGGGGGAGGTGACGCTGTTTGCGCCCGACAAGCGCGTGCCCGACGGGGGGCGGCTGTTCTGATGCGTTGAGCCGGGCGCGGCGGGAAGCCGCTTGCCGCTCGGGAAAATCGCCTTAATGCTGCACCCCAAAGAGAGTGGGAGAGCGGGATTATATGGCGAGCATCGCGGCAGGGCCGGCGCACGAGCCGAGCAAGAAGGACATCAGGCTGGTCATCGCCGCGTCCTCGCTCGGCACCGTGTTCGAATGGTATGATTTCTTCATCTACGGCACGCTCGCCGCGATCATCGGCCGCACCTTCTTCCCCTCGGGCAGCCCGACGCTCGAGCTGATCCTGTCGCTCTTCGGCTTTGCGATCGGCTTCGGTTTCCGTCCGCTCGGCGCGGTGCTGTTCGGCTATCTCGGCGACAAGCTCGGCCGCAAATACACTTTCCTTGTCACCATCACGCTGATGGGGCTAGCCACCGCCGCGATCGGCTTCGTGCCTTCGGCCGCGACGATCGGGTTCGCCGCGCCGATCATCATATTGCTGTTGCGCGTGTTGCAGGGATTGGCGCTGGGCGGCGAATATGGCGGCGCCGCGATCTATGTCGCCGAGCATGCGCCTGACGGAAAGCGCGGCTTCTACACGAGCTTCATCCAGGCCAGCGTCGCGGGCGGCTTCATCCTTTCGCTCGCGGTCGTGCTCAGCACCCAGGCGATCGTCGGCAAGGAGGCATGGGACGCGTGGGGCTGGCGGATTCCCTTCATCTTCTCGCTGCTCCTGCTCGCGGTGTCTCTGTGGATGCGGCTGAAACTTTCCGAAAGCCCGGTCTTCAAGGCGATGAAGGAAGCCGGCGAAATCGCCAAGAACCCGCTCAAGGAAACCTTCACCTATCCCGGCAATGGCAAGCGCCTGTTCGTCGCGTTGTTCGGCGTCGCGGCGGGCCTGACCGTCATCTGGTACACCGCGATGTTCCAGGTGCTCTACTTCCTCCAGAACGCATTGAAGGTCGAGGACTCGGTCGCGCAGCTGCTCGTGGGGATCGGCGCCGCGTCGGGGCTCGTCTGGTTCGTGCTGTTCGGCTGGCTGTCGGACAGGGTGGGGCGCAAGAAGCCGATCGTGATCGGCTATGCGCTGACGCTGCTGCTGCTCTTCCCGATCTTCAAGATGATCGGCGGCGCGGCCAATCCCGAACTGGCGAATGCCGCCCAGCGCGCGCCCGTCGTCGTTGCTGGTCCCGATTGCGGTTACGACCCCTTCGCCAAGGCGCAGGCAAGCGAGTGTGGTCGGCTGCTCGACTATTTCTCCAAAAAGGGGGTGAGCTACACCAAGGCCGAGGCGCCCGTGGTTTCGGTCGCGATTGGCGGGGTGCCTGTCGCGGATCTCGCACCCGAAGCGCTCGACGCGCGGCTTGCCGGGGCCGGCTATGACCTCGACAAGGTGAGGCCCGCCGGCGTATCGATCCTCCTGATCCTGCTCGGGGTGCTTTCGCTCTCCGCGTTGTCGGGGATGACCTACGGTCCCGTCGCGGCGCTGCTATCCGAGCTGTTCCCGCCGCGCATCCGCTACAGCTCGATGTCGATCCCCTATCATATCGGGACCGGCTATTTCGGCGGATTTCTGCCCGTGATCAGCCAGTACATCATCGCGCGAACGGGCGATCCCTATTCGGGGCTCTGGTACACCATTGCGGTGGTGGCGCTGGCGCTGGTGGTCTCGCTCTTCTGGCTGCCCGAGACCGCCGACCGCACGCTCGACGCCACCGGCTGAGGCCGCTAGGGCGCGCAGGGTGAGCATCTGCGATTCCCCCCTGCGCGTACGGGTCGACGCCTCGGCGCTGGTCCATAACTGGCAATGGCTGAACCAGCGCAGTGGCACCGCGGCGTGCGGCGCGGCGATCAAGGCCAATGGCTATGGGTTGGGTGCCACCGACGTGCTGCGCCACCTGAGCGCGGCGGGCTGCCGCGACTTTTTCGTCGCCACCTGGGCCGAGGCCAATGCGCGCGCGCCGCTTGCCGAGGGAGTATCGCTCTCGGTCCTTCACGGCGTGCGTGCCGAGGACATGGCGGCAGCGCGCGCGGGACGGGCACGGCCCGTGCTCAACACGCCAGAACAGGTGCGCCGGTGGAAGGAGGCGGGCGGGGGACCATGCGATGTCATGGTCGATACCGGAATGAACCGACTGGGCGTCGCCTCCGCGGATATCACGGCAGGCCTGCTCGACGGACTGATGATCGAGACGCTGATGAGCCACCTGGCGGCTGCCGACGACGATACGCCGATGAACCGGGCGCAACTGGCGGATTTCGCTACGTTGAAGGACCGCACCAGCGCGCTGCGGATGAGCCTCGCCAACAGCGCGGGTATCTGTCTCGGCACGGATTACGCTTTCGATCTCACGCGCCCCGGCATTGCGCTCTATGGCGGCATCCCGCGCGCCGAGGCTGCGGGATATATCCGCCAGGTCGCGACTCCCGAAGCGCAGATATTGCAGCGGCGGCGGGTGAGCGCAGGAGATCGGGTCGGCTACAACGCCACGTTCACGGCGACGTGCGACATGGAGCTTGCGATCCTCAATATCGGTTATGCCGACGGCTATCTGCGCGGTTTCTCGGGCACGGGACATGCGGTGGCCGGAGGCGCGAAGCTGCCCGTGATCGGCCGTGTGTCGATGGACCTGCTGATCGTTTCGGTCGATGCGGCGCCCGAGCTCGCCGAGGGCGATTGGGTAGCGATCGGTTATGACCTGCCCGAAGCCGCAGCCGCATCAGGGCTGTCGCAATATGAGCTGCTCACCGGGCTGGGGCAGCGGATGGAGCGCGTCTGGCGCTGAGCAGCGTCAGACGCGCAGGCCCCAGGGATCGAAATCCGCGGCCCTGATCCAGCGCGTCGATATCCATTTCTCGCCGCCGTCGACGGGAAGCCCCGCGTGCCGGCTCATTTCCTCGACCTGACCGTCGCTGCGCGTATTGGCAAAGACGATCGCGTCGCCGGCCTGTCCCTTGAACTCGATGCCCGCCTCCGGAAAGCGCGTCGCGCCCCCTGCATAGCCATCGTTCAGATAAACGATCGCGGTGATGATGCGCTGGTTGCGCTCGCCGGGCAGACAGTCGTGATGCAGCCGGTATTGCTGGCCGGGACTGTAGCGCAGCACGGTGAGCGGCTCGCCCTGCTCGGCGCGCGTTCCCGTGGCGGCGGCAATGCGTCGATTGAGCGCCTCGATCACGAGATCCTGCTGGATGGGGCCGAGAACCGCGCCTTCCGAGGTGCGGATCGGGTGCAGCATCGTCTTGCCTGTGGCCGGATCCGCAACGATCGAGGGTGTGAGCAGGGGGCGTGACAGCGCCGCGACGTGCGCGCATTCCGCGACGCTGAAGAGGCCGCGGAGCACGCCGATCCGCGGCTGCCACGATAGCGGCTCGACCTTGGGCACCGACACGGGCGCACCGGCATCTGTCAGCGCCATCGCATCGATCAGCACCATTTGTGCGGCGGCGGCGGCATCATGCGCGGCGGCAGCGCGCAACAGCGCGATCGCTCCCGACCAGTCGGGCGCAAACCCGCCTGCGCCAAGCGCGGTAAAGACGGCATAGGTGATCGCGGCGCCGGCGTGGCCCGCTTCGCCCGCGCGACCGAGCAACTGGCGCGCGGCGCCGAAATCGCGCGGCAGCGGATCGCCATAGACATGCCAGAGCGCAAGCTGGTGCAGCGCCCCGGCATCGCCGCGCTCGGCGGCCTGTGCGACCACGTGCACCGCTTGTTCGGCGGCACCGGACGCGAGCAGCTCCGCGCCGTGATCGATTGCTGAAAGGGGCACTGTCACCCCGTCGGCCCTATCGGAAATCAGGGCGAAAAAAAAGGCCGGGAGGAAGTCCCGGCCTTTCAGTTTGTGTGTCGATGTCGATCAGAACTTCGCCACGACGCCCGCGTAGAAGTACTGGCCGCGCGTGTCGTAGATACCCGAACCCGCGCCGACGCCGGTCAGCCCGAACGGCGGCTTGGTGTTGGTGACGTTGTCGACACCCAGGTAAACGTTGAAGTTCTCGTTCACCTCGGCGTCCATCCGGATGTCGTGATAGAAGACGTCCGGATAGAACTTCACCGGACCGTAGTCCGCGTTCTGCGGCGGCAGGCCGTTCAGCGGGTTAAAGTCCTCATAGGTGTTGAGATACATCTGGTCGATCCAGCGCATCTGGTAACCGAAGGTGAACCTGCCGAACTTGAGGCTCGAGTTGAAGTTCACCTGATCGGTCGGATCGCCCAGTTCACCCAGGATCCGGTTCTTGAAGTCCGGGTTCGACGGGTTGGTGAAGTCGTCGCGCTGGAACATGTGAGTCCAGATTGCGCTCAGGTTCAGCTTACCCCAGCCGAGATCGTGGGTGTAGTCCACGTTCGTGTCGATGCCGCGTGCCTTCAGCTTCGCGAAGTTCGTCGAAGCCTGGAGCAGTGAGCCTTCGAGGATCCGGAAGGGCTCTTCGCCACGCGGACCGCCGCTCGCCCCTGCACGCTCGAAGAGCGCGCAGAACTGGTTGTTCAGATCAGGCGAGTCGTAGCAGAGGTTCGCGATCTGCTGCGCCGAGACCGAGGCAATGACGTTGTCGACGGTGATGTCGAAATAGTCAGCCGAGATCGAGAAACCGGGCAGGAACGACGGTGTGAAGACACCACCGACGGTCCACGAATCCGACGTCTCTTCCTTCAGGTCCGGGTTGCCGCCGCTGACGATTTCGAGCGACGACGAGTAGACATAGTCATAGCCCGCCGGACGACCGGCCGCGGTGCAGTTCGCGACGCGGTTCGCCGAACCCGTCGCCAGGTTGCGGGCCGAGCAGGGATCGACGAAGCCCGGGGCGAAGTTCTGGCCCTGTGCCGAGAAAAGCTCGGACAGGTTCGGCGCGCGGACCGAATGCGAATAGGTTCCGCGCAGGCGCAGATCCTGGATCGGACGCCAGTCGATGCCGCCGCTATACGCGTACACCGTGCCGGTTGCGCCCTTGTAGTCGGCGACACGACCCGAGCCCGAGAGCGTCAGTTCCTGAAGCAGCGGCACGTCCTTGATCAGCGGAACGCGAACCTCTGCAAACGCTTCCTTCACCTCGAAGGCGGGCGACGAGAACGACGGAATGGCGTTGTAGAAGGCGTAACCGGCCTGCGTCAGATCGTCGAGGTCGTACTCGTTGGTCTCACGGCGATATTCCGCACCGACCGAGAAGCCGATCGGGCCACCGGGCAGCTCGAACAGCTGGCTGAGATCGCCAGCAACGAAGCCGCTCGCGACGAACTGGGTGATCTTGCCCCTCGCTTCGGACTGGACGGTGAGATAGTCACGCGCCGCCTGGCTGACCGAACCCTGGCCAAAGGGATTGATCGGAACGCAGGCCGCGATATCGGCGGCAAGGACCGCCGGATTGCCGCCAACGTCGTCGCCTGCATAACGCGGATCGATCTGCGAACGGCAAACGATGCGACCGGTTGCCGGGTCGACCGCCGAGTCGACGGCAAGCAGGTAACGCTGCGTGTTGATGTTGCCTTCGATCCGGTTGCGCTCTTTGTATTCGCCGTAGTTCAGCGAGAGCTCGTAGTTCCAGTCATCATTGAAGTCGCCACGCACACCGCCGACAAAGCGGTAGGTTTCGCGCTTGATGTTTTCGTCGCGAATGCCGAGGTCGACCCAGTTGCGACGCAGGCTGAAGCGGAACGAACCATTGTTGATCGCGGCCTGCTGAGCGGTGAGCTGCGCGGCGGTGAGCGCGGCACCCGTGTTCGGGTTGACCGTGGTCGCCAGGAGCTGCGTAGTGAGAGCAGCGCGTGCCTGGGCCGACAGATAGGGGTTATCCAGCCGGATACCTTCGCGGTTCACAGCGCCGCGCGCGCCGCCCGAGATGAAGTAGGACGGGTCATTGAGGCCGGCAACGAAGATGCCGTCAGCCAACGTCTGACCCTGCGAGAAGAACGGACCGCTCTGCGAACCGAACGCTTCGGTGCGGACGTACTTCGCTTCGATGAACGGAACGAACGCGGGGGAGACCTCGAAGTGGCCGATGAGGTTGGCCGAGTAGCGCGTCAGGTCGGGTATCAGCGTCAGCAACTGACCTTCGCGGTTCGACGCGCCGTTGCCGCCGATGAAGTTGCCGTTCGGGCCAAGGCCGACGCGCGTGCCGGTCTGTGCGACAAGCGAACCGTTGGGCTGGAACAACGAGGCGCAGGTGAACGCCGCGCCAAGCGCGTCCTTGCCGCACGGCGCTGCAGCGTTTGAATAGCGCAAGGCGACCATACCGCCGAGCGAGATCGTCGCCGAGCGGATGTCGCGGAAGAAGATGCGGTCGACCACATCGTCGGCGCCGTTGACCGAACCCGCCCCGTCGCTGTCGACGATAACGAAGTTGTCGTTGGTCCTCAGATTGGGACGACCCGAACCATAGTAGCGGCTTTGGTGCGAATATTCGAGGTTGAGCGCGATATTGCCGCGATCGTCCGCGAAGTTGGTGCCCGCGAGCGCCGAGACATACTGGTTGCCGGCGTCGTTGTACTTGCTGATGCCGCCCTGGCCGCGAACTTCCAGTCCTTCGAAATCGTCCTTGAGGATGAAGTTGACAACGCCCGCGATCGCGTCCGAACCATAGATCGACGAGTTACCGCCGGTCACCAGTTCAACGCGCTCGATCAGGTCGGTCGGGAAGGTGTTGGTGTCGGGCGAGACGCCGTTCGAAAGGATGTCGGCGGCGACGTGGCGGCGGCCGTTGACGAGAACCAGCGTGCGCTGCGTGCCCAGACCGCGAAGATCGAGCAGGTTGAGGCCGCGCGTGCCGAGGAAGCGCGTCGAGTTGCCCTGGCTGAAGGTGCTGCGCAGCTGGGGCAGTTCGTTGAGGATGTCGCCGACCGAGGTCTGGCCCGTCTGGAAGAACTCCTCACCGGTCACTGTCGTGATCGGAACGGTCGATTCAAGATTGGCGCTGCGGATGCGCGAACCGGTGACGACGATGGCGTCCGCGGGGGCTTCGGTCTCGGCCGCCTGATCGGCCGCGGCTACTTGATCCTGCGCTAGGGCGGGTTGGGCCAGCGCGATGGTAAGGCCCAACGCACCAGTGCTGGCAAGCAAATGCCGTAATTTCATGTGTGATGTCTCCCAGATAGGCGACCAGCTGTGGGCCGCTTGCGACGAGATGGACCACGAACGCGCCATCCAGGGCAATATTCATGAGAGATTAAGCCAACTTTCGTCGGGCGATGATGTATTTTTGCAACATCATTGCAAAGTGTTGCTGCGCCCGATCGATACAGGTGGATGAACGGATGATGCCTTGCAGCCATCCGTGGCGCTAAAACATTTCCGAAATATTTCGTTGAATGTAATATTATTGCAAAGGCCCGATCGGGTCGATGCGGATGCGGCTATGCGCCGCGTGACGGAACCTCGCCACGGGGACCGGGTGCAACCATTTGCGGCGCGGCAATGCCGCTCGAATCAGCCAATGGTTAAATTATGTTAGGGATTCAGCGCTCGACGCACATGGCTATGCCCATGCCGCCGCCGATGCACAGCGTCGCCAGCCCCTTTTTCGCGTCGCGCTTCTGCATCTCGTAAAGCAGCGTCGCCAGCACGCGCGCGCCCGAAGCGCCGATGGGGTGGCCGATCGCGATCGCGCCGCCATTGACGTTGACCTTGTCGGGGTCGAAGCCGAGCTCGCGCCCGACGCACAGCGCCTGCGCGGCAAAGGCCTCATTGGCCTCGATCAGGTCGAGGTCGGCGACGCTCCAGCCCGCCTTTTCGAGCGCGCGGCGTGTCGCGGGCACGGGGCCGATGCCCATGATCGAGGGATCGACGCCCGCCGAGGCCCAGCTCGCGATGCGCGCAAGTACGGGCGCACCGCGCCGTGCAGCCTCGTCGGCCGACATGATCACCAGCGCCGCGGCGCCGTCGTTGAGCCCGCTCGCATTGGCGGCGGTGACGGTGCCGTCCTTCTTGAAGGCGGGGCGCACGCCCGAAACGCTGTCGAGCGTCACGCCCGCGCGGATATATTCGTCCTGATCGACGATCGTGTCGCCCTTGCGCCCCTTGATCGTGACCGCGACGATCTCGTCGACGAAGCGGCCCGCGGCCCGCGCGGCCTCCGCCAGATTTTGCGAGCGCACCGCGAACCCGTCCTGATCCTCGCGCGTCACCTGATATTGTTCGGCGAGGTTCTCGGCGGTGATGCCCATGTGATAGCCGTTGAAGACGTCGGTGAGCCCGTCCTTGATCATCGTGTCGACCAGTTCGAGCGCACCCATCTTGGTGCCCCCGCGCATCATCTGCGCGTGCGGGCTGAGCGACATGCTTTCCTGGCCGCCCGCGACGACGATCGTGGCATCGCCCGTCGCCACCGCCTGCGCCGCCAGCGCGACCGCGCGCAGTCCCGATCCGCACACCTGGTTGACGCCCCAGGCGGGGACTTCCTTGGGAATGCCCGCGGCCATCGATGCCTGGCGCGCGGGGTTCTGCCCTTGCGCCGCCGTCAGCACCTGGCCAAGAATGACCTCGGACACCTCTTCGCCCGCAACGCCCGCCTGCGCGAGTGCTGCCTCGATCGCGACGCGCCCCAGCTCATGCGCCGGCGTCGATCCGAACGCGCCAAGGAAGCTGCCAACGGGGGTGCGCTTGGCGGCGGTGATGACGATATCGGTCATGGTGTCGACTCCGGCTTGAGGATCGGTGCGGGCGCTCTCTATCACTGGTGCTGCAATTGCGAAAGCCAGCGGCCGAGCGGTTGCCACAGGTTTTCTTGTGCACTGCGGCCAACGACCATGCCGACATGACCCGCGCCCAGCTCCAGGCGACTTGGCAGACCAGTCGCGGTCGCCGCGGGCACGATCTTGTCTTTCAGGGAAATGATGTCGAATACCGGGCAGGTGATGCTCTCGGGCAGGATCTGCTTGCCCGCGACCGACCATGCCCCCTGTCCGGGTGTGTCACTTCCGAAAAAATCCTCGAATGCCTGCCTTCCCGCGCCGAAAGTCAGGGGGGCGCCGCCATTGGCCCAGTCCTCGAGCGCGACAAAGCCGCGCATTGCCGGGTCCGCCGGATCAAGCGCCGCCAGCGCCTCGTACTTCGCGATCGTCCGCGCGGGGTCGAGCCGCCAGAAGGCGGTCTGCAGAACCTCCATCGGCAAGGAGCCGATCATGTCGCAACTCGCCCTTGCGCTCGCCCAGAGCGCCAGCATGTCCGCGCGCGCTGCGGGGGGGAAGCCGTTGAAGTTCCACGGCGCCGCGATAAGCGCGAGCCCTGCCATGGGTCGCAGTGCCGCGGCGGCGAGCGCCATCGTGCCGCCGAGGCAATAGCCCGCGAGGGCGGGGCGCGCGTCCAGTGCGTCGATCAGCGGCAGCAGGAATTTTTCGATATGGCCGGCGATGTCGAGATCGCGTTCCTCGGCAAGCGGGACTCCCCAGTCGAGCAGCAATGGGCGGATGCCCGCACCGATCAGCCAGCGCAGCATGGAATTGTCCTCGGCAAGGTCGAGCACGAAGGGCGGGTTGATCAGGGATGGCACGAAGATCACCGGGCGGCCGCTGCCGCCATAATCACGCAGGCACGCCCTGCCAGAGCGCGCAACGACGGGCATCGGCGCCGGCCGATCGTGTCGCGGCGCGTGCTGATAGGCGCGCAATCCCGCCAGTGCCGCCGCCATGCGTTCGGGCGATGCTGCGGTTTCGCTGCGCAGCAAATCCAGAAACAGCGGCAGCGGGCGGGGCCCGTGTTGCGGTGCGGCATCAAATGGTGCAGTGTCGTACATATTTGTTTGCGGGGTATTCTCTATCATGAAGAAATCTTCGTCAGGGGACGGCACGGTCATCATCAAGAAATACGCGAACCGCCGCCTCTACAATACCGATACCTCAAGCTACATCACGCTCGACCACCTCGCCCAGATGACGCGCGAGGGGCGCGAGTTCAAGGTGCTCGACGCCAAGACCGAGGAAGACATCACGCACAATGTGCTGACCCAGATCATCATGGAGGAGGAAGCACGCGGCCAGACGATGTTGCCCGTCAACTTCCTGCGCCAGCTGATCTCGATGTATGGCGATTCGATGCAGGCCGTCGTGCCGGGCTATCTCGAAGCGTCGATGGAGAGCTTTCGCCGCAATCAGGAACAGTTCCGCAGCGCGGTCGAGGGCGCGTTCAGCCACGGACCCTTTGCCGAGATGGCGAAGCGCAACATGGCGATGTTCGAGGCGGCGGCCAGCGCGTTCAAGCCGGGGAGCGAAGCAAAGCCTGCCGCGCCCGAAACCAAGGACGACGAGATCGAGGCGCTCAAGCAGCAGCTCGCCAGTCTCCAGGACAAGATCGACAAGCTGAGCAAATAGGCGCGAACTGCGCGGACGCGCGCTCCGACTTCACATTTCACGCATAGGCCATCTGGATGCGACCTTCTTCGCCGGCAGCCGCTCGGCCGCCGGTGCGGAAGCGTACGGGGCAGCATTGCAGATCGTCATTTGTGCGGTCCGGCGTAAGGTGAGGAGGCGGCAAGCAAATCCACAAAGTCGCTATTGCTAGTCATTCTCATTGCCGTTAGGGCGCATCCGGATTGTTGCGTCTTAAGGGGAATCGTTTCGTGCGCCGTCTTGCCTTTCGCTCGTCCTTGCTTGCCTGCGTGGCCTTCACCTGCCTGCCGGCGCACGCCGAAACCGCGGATGAGGCGAGTGCGGTCGATGCGGGGGACGCAGACGCGATCGTGGTGACTGCCGCGCGTACCGAACTGCCTGCGAGCGCGCTGCCCTTGACGGTCGACGTCATCGACTCCGAAAGTCTTGCGCAGCAGGTTTCGATCGCAGGTTCCGTGGTCGATGCGGTCTCCAACCTGTCGCCATCCTTCTCGCCGACCCGGCAGAAACTGTCGGGCGCGGGTGAGACGCTGCGTGGGCGTTCACCGCTTTACGCGATCAACGGCGTTCCGCAGTCGACGCCGATCCGCGACGGATCGCGCGACGGCTACACGATCGATCCCTTTTTCATCGACCGGATCGAGCTGATCTACGGCTCGAACGCGCTTCAGGGCATCGGTGCGACGGGCGGCGTCGTCAACCAGGTAACCGTTGGGCCGCCGACCAAGGACGGCTTCAGCGGTCGCGCATTACTGCAGGGCTCCGCAGACAATGATTTCTCCAGCGACGGATTCGGCGGCAAGATTGCAGGTCTCGTCAGCTGGCGTGGCGGAGCGTTCGACGCGACGGTAGGCGCGACCTATGAGACGCGCGGCGCCTTTTACGATGCTGACGGGCGCCGGATCGGCGTCGACGGCACGCAGGGCGAGGTGCAGGATTCGAAGAGCTGGTCAGTATTCGGCCGCTTCGGCTGGCAGGTGAGTGACAGCGTGCGGCTCGATCTCATCGCCAACCATTTCGAGCTCAACGGCGATGGTGACTATGTGGTCGTTGCGGGCAACCGCGCGACCGGTCTACCGACGAGCAGCAAGCGCGGCACCGCGCCCGGCACGCCGCCGTCCAACACGGCCAATTCGGTGTCGCTGACGCTGACCGACGACGATCTGGCGGGCGGGCATCTCGTCGCGCAGCTGTTCTACAACAAGACGAACGATGTGTTCGGCGGCCCCGTGCCACGCCCCAACGACACCTTCCAGGATCCGACGATCGCGCCCAACGGAACATTGTTCGACCAGTCGGCGAACAAATCGCGCAAGATCGGCGGCAAGATCAGCTACGAGCGCACGATCATTGACGGCCTGACCGGAACAATCGGCTTTGACGCGATGGTCGACAAGACCGAGCAGTCGCTCGTCCAGACCGGCCGTGCCTGGGTCCCGCCCACCGAGTTCGTGACGCTCGCGCCGTTCGGCCAGCTCAATCTCGCGCTTCTCGACGACAAGGTGCATCTGGCGGGCGGCGTGCGTTGGGAGAATGACAAGCTCAAGGTGGACGACTTCCACACGCTCGCCTCGACGACGCTGTCGCGCCCCGCGCCCAACAATGTCTTCGGCGGCGTCGCCGTCTCGGGTGGCTCGCGCTCGTTCCAGGATGCCTTGATCAACGGCGGTGTGGTGATCGAGCCGGTCGAGGGCGTGCGTGCCTACGCCTCCTATGCCGAGGGTTACACCATCGCCGATATCGGCCGCATCCTGCGCGGGATCAATCAGCCCAACATCGACATCGATACCTATATCGACCTCGAACCCGTGGTGTCGAACAATCGCGAAATCGGCGTCGAGCTGAAGCGCGGCCCGCTCAACGCCAGCGCTGCCTATTTCTGGTCGTCGAGCAAGAAGGGCAGCCTTCTCGTGCTGCAGAACGGCGTGTTCAACGTTCAGCGCCAGCGCATCGAGATCGAGGGGCTCGAACTCAATGTGGCGGTGCAGATGCCGATCCCGGGCCTTGATGTCTCGGCGGGCTATGCGCATCTGACGGGCCGCACCGACAGCAACCAGGACGAGGTGGTCGACATCGACCTTGACGGCGCCAATATCTCGCCCGACCGCTTCAACCTCGCCGCGAATTATCGAAATGGCCCGTTCAGCGCGCGTCTGCAGAGCCAGTTCTACCTGTCGCGGCGGTTCGACCTGTTCATCAACCCCACGGCAGCGCAACTTCTGACCGAAAAGGAAAATGCGTTCGACGGTTACACAGTGGTCGACGCGTCGGTGCGCTACGCGACCAGATTCGGCGGCATCTCGCTCAGCGTCCAGAATCTGCTCAACGAACAGTATATTACCTACAACAGCGACACGACGCGCGCGGGGGACAATCTGCTTTATTTCGCTGGCCGCGGACGCACCTTCACGCTGGGCTGGGACTATCGCTTCTGATGATGCGCGCGCTCGACCTGATCCATCGCTGGACCGGCGGGCTGATCGGCCTGGTGCTCGCGGTGCTCGGATTGAGCGGCGCGATGCTTGTCCACAAGGATGCGTTCCTGCGCGCGACAGTGCCGCACGCCGCCGATGCCTATCGCGGCGACGCGGCGGCGATCGGCGGGGCGGCCGCGCAACTGTTCGACGCCGCGGACGCGCCGCGCTCGATCGTGCTCGCAACCGACGGCAGGGGGCTCCACCAGTTCAACTTCGGCAAAGGGGCAGGGGGTTATGCCGATCAGGCGGGACATGTCGTCGCGCGCTGGGACAGCAGCTGGGGTCGCCCCGAAACCTGGCTGTTCGACCTGCATCATCACCTGCTGACCGGCGACACGGGCGAGACGATCGCGGGAATCGCCGGGCTCATCGGGCTCGGTTTCGTCATCACCGGGATCATTCTGTGGTGGCGGACGCGCAAGACCTTTGAATTCCGCATCTGGCCCAAGCGCATGTCGCGCCCTGCGATCGTCCGGCACCATCGCGATCTGGGCGTCGTCATCGCACCGCTGCTCTTTCTGTCGATGCTGACGGGTACGGTGCTTGTGCTCAAGCCCGTCCGGAATTTCCTGCTCAGCCCCTTCTCGTCGCCCGCCGAAATGAAGGCGGCGCTGGCCCCGCCCGAGCACAAGGGCGGCGCGCTGGCTATCAAGGGGGAGGGCTGGGTCCGCCTAGTCGCTGACGCCAAGGCGCGCTTTCCGGACGCCGAGCCGCGCGTCATCGCGCTGCCCGACGAGCCCGGCGAAATGATCGCGATGCGGTTGCGCCGCGCCGATGAATGGCTGCCGCAGGGGCGCACCTATGTCTGGTTCGACCCTGCCGACGGGCGCGTGGTGGGGACGCGCGACGGGCTCGCACTGCCGCTGGGTTCGCGCATCTTCAACCTTGCCTATCCGCTTCATGCCGCCAAGGTCGGCGGCCTTGCCTACCGGCTGGTGATGACCGTCTCCGGCCTGACGCTGGCGATGCTCGGCGGTTTCGCGGTCTTCACCTTCTGGTCGTCGCGCGGGCAGCAGCGCAAGGCGCGGCGGCGTGCCGCGACAAGGCCTGTGTCGTCACGCGGTTGACAAGCCCGGCACGCCCTTTAGCTCCTGAAGCATAACCAAATGTTCGAGGAGCGGGGTATGCGTATCTGGGGTGGAATGGCGGCGATGGCGCTCGTGCTGTCGGCGGGCATGGCAGCGGCACAGCAGCCGGCGCAATCGGCGGAGACATGGATTCATGCGGGCCGGTTGCTGGACCGGCCGGGCAAGGCGCCGCGCGGCGCCACCACCATCATCATCCGCGAGGGCAGGATCGCAGAGGTGCGTGACGGCCATGTCGCGCCACCTGCCGGCGCGAAGCTGGTCGATCTCTCCAACCGCTTCGTGCTGCCCGGGCTGATCGACAGCCACGTCCATCTCGATTCGGACGCGGGGGGCGTTCAGGCGCTCGTCGAAAGCATCGAATCCGAGCCCGCCACGAACGCCTTTCGCTCGATCGTCAACGCGCGCAAGACGCTCGACGCCGGCTTTACGACCGTACGCAATCTCGGCGACGGCAGCGGCGCGACGCTGGCGCTGCGCGATGCGGTGGCGAAGGGCGTGGTGCCCGGTCCGCGGATCATCGATGCGGGCCGCCCGATGTCGACCACAAGCGGCCATATGGACGCGACGCTCGGCATTGCGGAGGAACTGCACAGCGCGATCAATCAGGAAAATCTCTGCGACGGCGCGGACGAATGCCGCAAGGCGGTACGCAAGCAGATCCGCCGCGGCGTCGACGTCATCAAGATCGCGACCACCGCTGGGGTCAACAGCCGCATCGGCGCGGGGCTCGGACGCCAGATGTTCGACGACGAGGTGAAGGCGCTCGTCGATACCGCGCATCTCTACGGCAAGAAGATCGCGGTGCACGCGCATGGGGTCGACGGGATCAACATGGCGCTTGCCGCAGGCGCGGATTCGATCGAGCACGGCACGCTGCTCGACGACCAGAGCATCAAGCTCTTCAAGCAGTCGGGCGCCTGGTATGTCCCGACGCTCTCGACGGTGAACGGCTATCTCGAGCGGCTCGCCGCCGATCCCGATGCCTATCCGCCCGCGGTGCTCGAAAAAGTGAAATGGCGCATCGGCATCACCGGAAAGGCGCTCGAAAAGGCGGTGCCCGCGGGCGTGAAGATTGCATTCGGAACCGACGCCGGCGTTTCCAAGCATGGCCGTAATGCCGATGAGTTCGCGCTGATGGTCAAGCACGGCATGACGCCGATGCAGGCGATCGAGGCGGCGACGGTCAACGCCGCGACGCTGCTCGGCGTCGAGAAGGAGGTCGGCAGCCTCGAACCCGGCAAGGCGGCCGACCTGATCGCGGTTTTGGGCGATCCGCTTGCCGACGTCTCGGTGCTGACGCGCGTGTCGTTCGTGATGAAGGATGGCCGGACCTACAAGGCGGTCGACTGATCCCATCGGAACCCGCGTGCCGCCTCGCTCATTCTGACTCCGTAGCAAAGGAGCAGAAGCAAATGGCGGCACGCGCTTACTGGCAGGGCCAGATCCGGCTGGCGCTGGTCTCGATCCCGGTGGAGATCTACTCCGCGACCAAATCGGGCGCCTCGATCGCGTTCCGGCAGATCCACGAACCTTCGGGCAAGCCGATCCGCTACGAAAAGGTCGTGCCGGGTATCGGCCCCGTCGACAAGGACGAGATCCTCAAGGGCTTCAAATATGAAAAGGGCAGTTATGTGCTGCTCGAACCCGACGAGATCGAGGCGGTCAAGCTGGAGAGCAAGAAGACGCTCGAGCTCACCCAGTTCGTCGACATGCACGAGATCGACGTGCTCTATTACGAGAAGCCCTATTATGTCGTCCCCGCCGACGATCTGGCCGAGGAAGCCTATGTCGTGCTGCGCGAGGCGCTGAGGCGCACGAAGAAGGTCGGGCTCGGCCAGCTCGCGATGCGCGGCCGCGAATATGTAGTGAGCCTCAAGCCCTGCGGGCGCGGCATGGTGATCGAGACGCTGCGCTACGCCGACGAGGTCAATCGCGCGACCAGCTATTTCCGCGACATCGGCGATGCCAAGCCCGATCCCGAGCTGCTGGAACTCGCCGAGGCGCTGATCGAAAAGAAGGCGGCTCCCTTCGATGCCAGCGAATTCCACGACCGCTATGTCGATGCGCTGAAGAACCTTGTGGAGAAGAAGCGCAAGGCGAAGGGACGCAAGATCATCGAGGACAAGGACGAGGAACGGCCCAGCGGATCGAACGTGATCGACCTGATGGCCGCGCTCAAGAAGTCGATCGAAAAGCCGGCGGGCAAGGCGCCGGCGAAGAAGAAGGCGCCCGCCAGGCCCGCGGCCAAGAAACCCGCGACGCGCAAAAGGGCGTGAACGATGGCTCGCGCCGCCGATCCGCTCGGCGAATATAACCGCAAGCGCGACTTCGCGAAGACCGCCGAGCCGCGCGGCCAGCGCGGGCGCGAGACGGGCAACAGCTTCATCGTCCAGAAGCATGATGCCACCCGGCTGCACTATGATTTCCGGCTCGAGCTCGACGGGGTGCTGAAAAGCTGGGCGGTGACACGCGGGCCCAGCCTCGACCCCGAGGACAAGCGGCTCGCGGTACGCACCGAGGATCATCCGCTGAGCTATGGCGGCTTCGAGGGCAGCATTCCCAAGGGCGAATATGGCGGCGGGACGGTGATGCTCTGGGATCGCGGCACCTGGACGCCGGTACCCGGCAAGGACCCGCGCAAGACGCTGAAGGATGGGCACCTCCATTTCACGCTCGATGGCGAGCGGATGAAGGGTGAATGGTTGCTCGTCCGCATGAAGCCGCGCCCCGGCGAGAAGCGCGAGAACTGGCTGCTGCGCAAGATCGACGACGAATATGCGGGCGCGGCCGATGCCTTGGTCGCGCGCGAGCTGACCAGCGTGAAGACGGGCCGGACGATGGCCGAGATCGAGGCGAAAGCGCCCCCGACCTCGCTCAAGGGCAAGAAGGGCAAGGCGTTCGACGCCGCAATGGCAAGGGCCGCAAAACTCGATCCTCCCCGCGCGAAGCGGGGGGAGGGGGACCATGCGAAGCATGGTGGAGGGGCCGGCTCAGCGATTGCCCCTCCACCGCCGTTCCGGCGGTCCCCCTCCCCGAGCAGAGCTCGGGGAGGAACAGCGAAGCTACCCGCCTTCCACGCGGTCCAGCTGGCGACGCTGGTCGATCATGTGCCCGCGGGCACCGGCTGGCTGCACGAGATGAAATATGACGGCTATCGCTGCCTGCTTGGCGTGGGCGGCGGCAAGGCCAGGATTTACACGCGCTCGGGGCTCGACTGGACCGACAAGTTCTCCGAGATCGCTGAGGCCGCACTCGCGCTCGACCTCCCCGCCCCGCTGATCGATGGCGAGATCGTCAAGCTCGACACCAGGGGGAATCCCAATTTCTCGGCTCTTCAGGCGGCACTGAGCGAGGGACGGCAGGGCTTCACGCTCTTCGCCTTCGACCTGCTTTCACTCGATGGCAAGGATCTGACGGGCACTCCCAATATCGCGCGCAAGGAAAAGCTCGCCGCGCTGCTCAGGGACGCGCGGTCGCCGATCGTCTATGCCGAACATGTGCTCGGCGGTGGCGAAAAGCTCTTCGATGCCATCTGCAAGGCGGGGCAGGAGGGTGTGGTCTCGAAAAAGGCCGATGCCCCCTATCGCGGACGGCGCACACAGACCTGGCTCAAGACCAAATGCACCAGGCGGCAGGAGTTCGTAATCCTGGGCTGGACGCCGAGCAGCGCCAGCGGACGAACCCTGCGATCGCTGATCCTCGGACTCAACGACAGCGATGGACTGCGCTATGCGGGCAAGGTTGGCACGGGCTTCAATGCGCGCAATATCGATACGCTCATGGCGGGGCTCGGGAAGCTCGAGCGCAAATCGGCGCCCGTGGAGGTTCCCCGCGCCGAGACGCGAGGGGCGCGCTGGGTGACGCCCAGGCTTGTAGCCGAGATCGCGTTCGCGGAATTCACCGCGGAAGGCGTGGTCCGCCATGCGAGCTTCATCGGCCTTCGCCAGGACAAGCCGGCGGCTGCGGTGAAAGAGGAGAAGGCCGTTATGCCGGAGGCTTCGGAAATCGTCGGTGCGAGCGTCAAGATCAGCAATCCCGATCGGCTGATCTTTCCCGAGGCGAAGGTCACCAAGGGCGATCTCGCCGCCTATTACGAGGCGATCGGATCGGCGATGGCGCCCTGGGCGCTCAATCGTCCAATCAGCCTTGTGCGCTGTCCGCAGGGGCGGGCGAAGAAGTGCTTCTTCCAGAAGCACGATGCGGGCAGCTTCGGCGAGGCGGTAAGGCATGTCGACATCCGCGAGAAGGACGGCAGCGTCGAGCCCTATCTCTACGCCGCCGACATCGACGGCCTGATCGCCTGCGTCCAGATGGGAACGATCGAGTTCCACGGCTGGGGCTCGTCGGTACCCGATATCGAAAAGCCCGACCGCATGGTCTTCGATCTCGACCCCGATGAGGCGGTCACTTTCGAAGACGTCAAGAAAGCCGCGCGTGATCTGCGCTCGACGCTCGACGATCTCGGCTTGACGAGCTTTCCGCTGCTCTCGGGTGGCAAGGGGCTGCATGTCGTGGTGCCTCTGACCCCCGACGCCGAATGGCCCGCGGTCAAGGATTTTGCGCAGCGTTTCGCGCTGGCGCTGTCCGAACGCGAACCCCAGCGCTTCATCGCGACCATGTCAAAAGCCAAGCGCAAGGGGCGGATCTTCATCGACTGGCTGCGCAACCAGCGCGGCGCGACCGCGGTCCTGCCCTATTCGGCACGTGCGCGTGCGGGGGCGCCGGTGGCGGCGCCCGTTTCCTGGAACGAATTGTCGAAGATCGAGGCGCCCTCGCAGTTCAGCGTGCGCGATGCGAAGAAGCTGCTCACGCGCGCCGCATCGTCGGCGCTCGGGGGTTGGGGGGAAGCCGCACAGCGGCTTCCCGCCGTGTGATCATTTTGCCGGTTTCACGAACTTGAGCGTCATGCGGTCGCTTTCGCCGATCGCCAGATAGGCCTCGCGATTGTTGTCGCCTTCGCCCAGCGTTGGCGGCAGGCGCCAGACCTTGCCATCGGCCTTGTCCTTGGGATTGGCGTTGATCTCCGATTCCGCGGCCAACTTGAAACCCGCCTTTTCGGCGAGCGCGACGATGGTGCTGCGCTTGGTATAGCCGCTCGACTTTTCGAGTGCCGCATCGCTGCTCTCGGGCAGTCGGTGGTCGACGATGCCGAGCACGCCGCCGGGCTTCAGCACGCGGAAGAAACTCGCAAAGGCGCGCTCGGCCAGCGTCGGGTCCTTGTCCATGATCCAGTTGTGGACGTTGCGGAAGGTGAGCACGACATCCGCGCTGCCGTCCGGCACCGACGCGGCCGTCATCGGGAAGTCGGCCCATTTGGCCTTGCCGAAGGTTGCGGGATCGCCCGCGACCTTGGCCTTGAGCGAGGTCAGGTAGCGTCCTTCGGGCTGTGCGAGATAGAGCGTGCCGCTCTTGGCCAGATAGGGCGCCAGTATTTCGGAATACCAGCCGCCACCGCCGGGGCTGACCTCGACCACGGTATCGCTCGGCTTCACGCCGAAAAAGCCGAGCGTTTCGGCGGGATGGCGATATTTGTCGCGCGCCTTGTTGGCATCGCTGCGATGCGGCGCGGCGGTCGCCGCCGCCAGTTCGGCCGATGGGGCGGCGGTGTGAGTGGCGTGCGCCGAATGGTCGGTCTGGGCGTGCAGCGGCGTGATGCCAACAAAAAGCGCGGCGGATGCTGCGAGGTACTGGCGCATCGAAACTCCTCTCCTATCTGGATGGACGGATAGTGGCGGCGCGGAAAGGGCCTTGCAAGTGCAGCTTTGGGGATTGGCGGGCGCGTCCGCCGCATTGGCGGTCTTTGCGAGCTATGCCGACCGCAGGCGCCAGCGCCGCGACGATCTCGACAAGGTCGGATTCATGCCCTGGACGCTGATCACGCTGTTCTCGGTGATGGCGGCACTGGTGCTGACCGCGGTGGCGCTCAAGCTGCACCAGTGAGGCTGTCCCGCGGGCCCCAAGGCGCAGGTTGCTCGCATGGGACACATCAAAAAGCCGCTTGGGCTCCAATGATGTGCTAAAGGCGCGATTCATCTGAACTTCGGCAACCGCCTTCAACATGCGGAAGGAGTGAACCGATGAAGATCAATCGCGCCACTGGCCTGATGCTGTGCGGCCTTGCCGCAGTGCTTGCCGGATGCGCCCAGCCCGAGAATGGAGGGCTGGCGACTGTGACACAGCCCGACGCCGCAGCCGCGCTTGGCGCGAGCCGCTGGGACCTTGTCGAATGGACAGGGCAGACCTTGCCCGATGGACGCAAGCTGCGGCTCGATTTCGACCCGACCAATGGCCGGTTTTCGAGCTCGACGACGTGTAACCGCGTGATGGGCGGCTATCGGGCCGAAGGCAGCACGCTCAGCATGGGCGCTGGCCGCGGCACGATGGCCTCGACGATGATGGCATGCCCCGAGCCCGCAATGGCGATGGAGCGCGCCTATGTCGATGCGCTGACCGGCGTGAGGAGCTTCAGCCTGACCGGCGATCGGCTGACACTCAACAGCGCCAACGGCGTCGCGCTGACCTATCGGGGCGTGCACAAGCCCGCCGCCGCTGCGCCGCGCAAGTTCATCTATGTCTCGGCCGAGACCAGGCCGTGCACGGGCGTCGCGCCGATGACGTGCCTGCAGGTCCGCGAGAAGGAAGACGACCCCTGGCAGCTGTTCTATGGCAGCATCGACGGCTTCCAGTTCGAGCCGGGTATCGAATACCGCCTGAGGATCATCGAGGAAAAAGTCGACAATCCCCCCGCGGACGCCTCATCGATCCGCTGGACGCTCGATCAGGTGATCGAGCAGCGCGTGGTGAAACCCACGCGCTGATACGGCGTCAGAGGCACGCCTCGAGGAAGGGCTGGTCGAAGCCGAACTGCTTGGCCTTTTCGAGCGTGTACGGGCGCAGGCCCATCGCGCGATACTCGCCGATGATCTTCCCGTCGGGGCTCTCGTCGAGATACTCGAACTTGAACAACTCCTGCGTGACGATCACGTCGCCCTCCATCCCGATCACTTCGGTGATGTTGGTGGTGCGGCGCGAGCCGTCGCGCAGGCGCTTCACCTGCACGATCAGGTCGACCGAGTCGGCGATCTGCCGGGAGATGGCTTCCTTGGGCACCTTGATGTCCGACATCATCACCATGTTCTCCATACGCGCCAGCGCCTCGCGCGGGCTGTTGGAGTGGAGCGTGCACATCGAACCGTCGTGACCGGTATTCATGGCCGCGAGCATGTCGAAACACTCGCTGCCACGAATTTCGCCGAGGATGATGCGATCGGGACGCATACGCAGTGCGTTGATGACGAGGTCGCGGATGCTGATCGCGCCCTGACCTTCGAGGTTGGCGGGGCGTGTTTCGAGCGGCAGCCAGTGCGGCTGCTGCAGGCGAAGCTCGGCCGCGTCCTCGATCGTCAGCACGCGCTCGCCCGGATCGATCATCTTGGACAGCGCGTTGAGCATCGTCGTCTTGCCCGAACCGGTACCGCCCGAGATGACGATGTTAAAGCGGCTCGCGCCCGCGATCTTGAGGCATGTGGCCATTTTGGGGCTCATCGAGCCAAAGCCCGCCATCATGTCGAGCGTGATCGGCTTGTCGGAGAATTTACGAATCGAGATCGCGGTGCCGCGCAGCGAAAGCGGCGGCACGATCACGTTGACGCGGCTGCCGTCCTTGAGGCGGGCGTCGGCGAGCGGGGTGGTCTGGTCGACGCGGCGGCCGACCGAGTTGCAGATGCGCTGCGCGATCTGGAGCAAATGCTCCTCGTCGCGAAACTGGATCTGCGCGATCTCGAGCTTGCCCTTGCGTTCGATATAGGTCTGCTCGGGACCGTTCACCATGATATCGGAGATGTCCTTGTCGGCGAGCAGCTCCTCGAGCGGCCCGAGGCCGAGCAGTTCGTCGACGAGCACCTTCTCAAGCGCGAACTGTTCGCGACGGTTGAGCGTCAGCTTGAGCTCGGCGAGCACCTCGCCGATGATGGGACGGAATTCCTCGGCCAGCTCGTCCTTGTTGAGCGTGGCGGCCGCCTCGGGGTCGACGCGTTCGAGCAGGCGCGGCAGCACCTGTTCCTTGATCTTGTGGACCGAGGCCTCGAAGCCTTCGACCTTGCTCGAATGCGTGTGAACGTCGTTCATGCGGCTGTCGAGCCGGTTCATCGCGTCGCTTTGGGTTGCGGGCGATGCCGCCATGTCCTCGGGCGCGATCGCGCCGGGATCGAGCGGCGGAAACTGCGCCCCGCCGAGCGGCTCGTTCGGCCCCTTGGGCGGGATACCGCCGCCCTGCATCGGGCGCGCTACACCGAAGGACGGCCGATTGTTCGCACCGCCGCCAATTCCACCCCGTTTTCCGAATGCGCTCATGCCTGCCTGCAATCCCTTGTCCGGCGCCCCAACGGGCATTGATGGAGAAGGTGAATAGGATGGAAACTTTGACAATTGCCTAATTGCGGCGTTCGTTGCGCGGACGCGCTGCAGGCGCGATGGCAAAGTGGGGAACCGGACGATGACGACGAGGCGTTTCCTGATCGCGATTGCGGGCTGGGCCATGCTCGCGGGCGCGGCCGAAGAGAAGGCGGAGCTGCCGGGCTGGATGGCGGGTTGCTGGGAGGCCAATTCGGGCGATCGCTGGACCGAGGAGTGCTGGACCACGGCGCGCGGCGGCATGATGCTGGGCAGCAGCCGCAGCGGGAAGGGGGATAAGGTGGATCTGTGGGAAGCGATGCAGATCATCATGGACCCGGCAGGCGGCGGAATGCAATTCTGGGCGTCGCCCAATGGTGCCGAGCGCACCCCCTTTGCCTGGCGGGCGGACGCGGCACAGGGCGTCACCTTCCACAATAGCGAGAACGACTATCCCCAGCGCGTCCGCTATTGGCGCGCGGGCGATGTGCTGATGGCCGAAATCGCGATGGCCGATGGCAGCAAGCCCATGCGGTGGGCGTATAAGCGGAAGTAACGCGTCCTTCAGTGTCATTCCCGCGAAAGCGGGAATCCATGAACGCGGATCCTCTCGGAAAAGGCGGTGGCCCTGGATTCCCGCTTTCGCGGGAATGACACAAGGTGTGCAGCTTTGAGCCCGTTGCCCAAAAGAAAAAGGCGGCGCCAATCGGCACCGCCCTTTCAATGGCCCGTGGTGACGACGGCGATCAGGCTTCCGCCTTCTCCGCCAGAACCGTCAGGCCCTTTTCGTTGACCTCGGCAAAGCCGCCCTCGATGCGGATCGTCTCGGGCGCGCCATTCTCGGTCCTGTAGATCGAGAGTTCGCCGTCCTTGATCGTCGACATGAAGGGCGCGTGGCCCGCAAGCACGCCGAATTCGCCCTCGGTGCCGGGGACGACCACCATGTGGACCTCCTCCGAGCGGACGAGCTTTTCCGGGGTGACGAGTTCGAAGTGGAGGGGCATTAGTCTTCGCCTTTAGCTACAAGTGAAACCGCTATCGTCATCTGAGGTTGCCCTTCCGTAGCAGGGCCGTCGTTAGCGGTGATCGTAATCATGGGTTGGACGTTTACGCCCGGCTTGGACATGAACACTGACCGGACAATGGGGCCATCCGCACTATCAATCTTGGAGTCAATCTCAGTTGCCTTCCAAAAATTGTCGATCTGAAGCAACTCGAACAATTTTGGCCGGACGCCCTTGGCCCACTCCGAGCGCAGCACAAATGCCCGACACAGGGGGCTGGCGTCGTATGAAATGACGTAGATCGTCGCATGTGGATCGAACCATTGCGCAAACCGTGCCGACCCGAACTTGGGATTGGCGGCTTGTTCCAATCCTTCGGGGGCCTCCTCTAAAAATTTCAGAAGCCCTTGGTCGATCGCGTACTGCTCCGGCCGCCTTACCGCCTTGTCCTGTGACCCGCCGCGAACAGCCATGGCACTGCACGCCTTGACCATGTTGTCGAGGTTCTGGGCAAGCGACTCTATCTCCGCCTCGGGCGATCCAAGAAACGATGAATGCTCGTGCGGCGCCGGAGTCTGCGCCTTCGCCTGACCAACGCAAGCGAACGCTATTGCAATGCAAACTCCGGCTGAACGCCTCACGCCGCCTCGGCAGCCAGCTTCTGCGCCTTGGCGACCGCCTCGTCGATGCCGCCGACCATGTAGAAGGCCGCTTCGGGCAGGTGGTCATACTCGCCGTCGACAACCGCCTTGAACGACTTGATGGTGTCTTCGATCTGCACGAACTTGCCCGGAATGTTGGTGAACACCTCGGCGACGTGGAAGGGCTGCGACAGGAAGCGCTGGATCTTGCGGGCGCGCGACACGGTCAGCTTGTCCTCTTCGGAAAGCTCGTCCATGCCGAGGATCGCGATGATGTCCTGAAGCGACTTGTACTTCTGCAGGATCGCCTGGACGGCGCGGGCGGTCTCATAGTGCTCCTGACCGACGACGCGGGGCTCGAGAACGCGGCTGGTCGAGTCCAGCGGATCCACCGCGGGATAGATGCCGAGTTCCGAGATCGCGCGCGAAAGCACGGTCGTCGCGTCGAGGTGGGCGAACGAGGTCGCGGGGGCAGGGTCGGTCAAGTCGTCCGCGGGGACGTACACGGCCTGCACCGAGGTGATCGAGCCCTTGTTGGTAGAGGTGATGCGCTCCTGCAGCGCGCCCATGTCGGTCGACAGAGTCGGCTGGTAGCCCACGGCCGAAGGAATACGGCCGAGAAGCGCCGACACTTCTGCGCCCGCCTGCGTAAAGCGGAAGATGTTGTCGACGAAGAAGAGCACGTCCTGGCCTTCCTGGTCGCGGAAATATTCGGCGATCGTCAGGCCCGAGAGAGCGACGCGCGCGCGGGCTCCCGGGGGCTCGTTCATCTGGCCGAACACCAGCGCCACCTTCGAACCTTCGGACACCGCGTTGCCGTCGGCGTCCTTGGCGATAACGCCCGCGTCGAGGAACTCGTGATAAAGGTCGTTGCCCTCGCGGGTACGCTCACCGACGCCCGCGAACACCGAGGTGCCGCCATGGCCCTTGGCGATGTTGTTGATCAGTTCCTGGATAAGAACCGTTTTTCCGACGCCCGCGCCGCCAAAGAGCCCGATCTTGCCGCCCTTCGCATAGGGAGCGAGCAGGTCGATGACCTTGATGCCGGTGACGAGGATCGAGCTGTCGGTCGACTGGTCGACAAAGGCGGGAGCCTCGGCGTGGATCGGCGCGCGCAGGTCGGTCGCGACGGGGCCGCGCTCGTCGATCGGCTCGCCGATGACGTTGAGGATGCGGCCGAGCGTGGCGGGGCCGACGGGGACCTGGATCTGGTTGCCGGTGTCGGCGACCGCCTGGCCGCGGGTCAGGCCTTCGGTCGAGTCCATCGCGATCGTGCGGACGGTGTTCTCACCGAGGTGCTGCGCAACCTCGAGCACGAGGCGGTTGCCGTTATTGTCGGTCTCGAGCGCCGAAAGGATCGCGGGAAGGCGGCCCTCGAAGGTCACGTCGACGACCGCGCCGATGACCTGGCTGATGCGGCCGGTGGCGCCGGAAACGGAAGCCGCGGCCTTGGGCGCGGCCGCCTTGGGAGCAGCAGCCTTCTTCGGCGCGGCTGCCTTCTTTTCGGCCGGAGCCTTGGTGGTCTTGGGTGCGGTAGCCATGACGGTTTTCCTTGCCTGTAATTCTTAGAGCGCTTCGGCGCCGGAGATGATTTCGACGAGTTCGGTGGTGATCGCGGCCTGGCGCGTCCGGTTGTACTGGATGCTGAGGCGGTTGATCATGTCGCCCGCGTTGCGCGTGGCGTTGTCCATCGCGTTCATGCGGCTGCCCTGTTCGGACGCGGCATTCTCGAGGAGCGCGCGGAAGATCTGGACGGCAACGTTGCGCGGCAGCAGGTCGGCGAGGATCGATTCCTCATCGGGCTCATACTCGACGGCCGCACCCGATCCGTTCTCGGCGCTGCCCTCGGGAAACGGCACGGGGATGATCTGCTGCCCCGTGGGGACCTGCACGAGCGCCGACTGGAACTTCGCATAGAACAGGTGCGCGACGTCGAACTCGCCCGCCTCGTAGCGACGGATGACGTCCTCGGCGAGCGCCTGCGCATCGGGGAAGGCGACATTCTTGATGTGGCCCATCTCGTGATCCGCGAGGATCTGCTTGGCGTGGAAGCGCTTGATCACCGCGCGGCCCTTCTTGCCCGCGATGTAGAACTTCACGGTCTTGCCCGCGGCGACCAGCTCTTCGGCCTTCTTGCGCGCGGCGCGGACGATGTTGGTGTTGAACGCGCCCGCAAGGCCGCGCTCCGATGTCGCGACGATGATCACGTGCACCTGATCGCTGCCCGTGCCCGCGAGCAGCTTGGGGCTCGATGCGCTGATGGTCACCTTGGAGGCAAGGCTGCCCATCACCTTTTCGAGGCGCTCGGCATAGGGACGACCGGCGACCGCCGCTTCCTGCGCACGACGCAGCTTGGCGGCGGCGACCATCTTCATCGCCTTGGTGATCTTCTGCGTCGACTTCACCGAGCCGATGCGCAGTTTGAGGGCCTTGAGGCTTGCCAATTCCAAATCCTCTTTCTTCGTCATTCCCGCGAAAGCGGGAATCCATGAACATTATCGTTCCAGTACTTGCACCGACCGTGTTCATGGATCCCGGATCAAGTCCGGGATGACGGTTCAGTGGTTACGCAAACGTCTTCGCGAACGCGTCCAGAGCAGCCTTGAGCTTGCCCTTGACCTCGTCACCCAGATCCTTGGTCTCGCGGATCGTCTTGAGCACGTCGGCGTGGTTGGCGCGCAGATCGGCCAGCATCGCGGCTTCGTAGCGGGTGACCGCCTCGACGGGGATGGTGTCGAGATAGCCGTTGGTGCCCGCGAAGATCGACGCGGTCTGCTCCTCGAAGGGCATCGGGTTGAACTGCGGCTGCTTGAGCAGCTCGGTCAGGCGCGCACCGCGGTTGAGCAGCTTCTGCGTCGACGCATCGAGGTCCGAGCCGAACTGCGCGAACGCCGCCATTTCGCGGTACTGCGCGAGCTCGAGCTTGATCGAGCCCGACACCTTCTTCATCGCCTTGGTCTGCGCGGCCGAGCCGACGCGGCTCACCGAGAGGCCGACGTTGATCGCCGGGCGGATACCCGCGAAGAACAGGTCGGTCTCGAGGAAGATCTGGCCGTCGGTGATCGAGATCACGTTGGTCGGGATGTACGCCGAAACGTCGCCCGCCTGCGTCTCGATGATCGGCAGCGCGGTCAGCGAGCCATTGCCATTGTCGTCGTTGAGCTTCGCAGCGCGCTCGAGCAGGCGGCTGTGGAGATAGAAGACGTCGCCGGGATAGGCTTCGCGGCCCGGCGGACGGCGGAGCAGCAGCGACATCTGGCGATAGGCGACGGCCTGCTTGGAAAGGTCGTCATAGACGATCACGGCGTGCATGCCGTTGTCGCGGAAGAACTCGCCCATGGTCACGCCGGTATAGGGCGCGAGATACTGGAGAGGCGCGGGCTCCGAAGCGGTCGCGGCGACGACGATCGAATATTCCATCGCGCCGTTCTCTTCGAGCTGGCGGACGATCTGCGCGACGGTCGAGCGCTTCTGGCCGACGGCGACGTAGATGCAATAGAGCTTCTGGCTCTCGTCGCCCGAAGCGTTGACGCCCTTCTGATTGATGAAGGTGTCGATCGCGACGGCCGTCTTGCCGGTCTGGCGGTCGCCGATGATCAGCTCGCGCTGGCCGCGGCCCACGGGGACGAGCGCGTCGAGCGCCTTGAGGCCGGTCTGCACGGGCTCGTGCACCGACTTGCGCGGGATGATGCCCGGCGCCTTGACCTCGACGCGCTTGCGCTCGGTGTACTGGATCGGGCCCTTGCCATCGATCGGGTTGCCGAGGCCGTCGACCACGCGGCCGAGCAGGCCCTTGCCGACGGGAACGTCCACGATCGTGCCGGTGCGCTTGACGGTGTCGCCTTCGCGGATTTCGCTGTCGGTGCCGAAGATCACGACGCCGACATTGTCGGCCTCGAGGTTGAGCGCCATACCCTGGATGCCGTTGGCGAATTCGACCATCTCGCCGGCCTGGACGTTGTCGAGGCCGTGGATGCGGGCGATACCGTCACCAACCGAGAGCACGGTTCCCGTCTCGGAAACCTGAGCTTCGGTGCCGAAATTGGCGATCTGGTCCTTGATGACCTTCGAGATTTCTGCGGCGCGGATATCCATGTTCAGCCTTTCATCGCGTGCGCGAGGGAATTGAGACGGGTCGTGATCGAGCTGTCGATCATCTGCGAGCCGATCTTGACGACGAGGCCGCCGAGGATGGCGGGGTCGACGGAGAGATCGACGGAAACGTCACTGCCGACACGGGCCTTGAGCTGCTTTGCAAGCTCGGAGACCTGGGCCGCGGTAAGCGGGTGGGCCGAGGTGACCTCGGCGGTCATCTCGCCGCGGAACCTGGCGGCGAGCATGGAAAAGGCACGGATCACGTTGCCGAGTTGGCCGAGGCGACGATTGCCCGCGAGCACGCCAAGGAAGTTGGCGGTCAGCGGATCGAGCACCATCGACTTGGCGGCGGCAGCGACACCCCTGGCGGCGTCGGCGCGCGAGAGCAGCGGGCTCGTCGTCAGCTGGCGGAAGTCGTCCGAATCGGACAGCGCGGCCTTGAGCGTCGCGAGGCTCTTTTCAACAGCCTCGATCTTGTTCGATTCGCGCGCCAGCTCGAAAAGAGCAGTGGCGTATCGCCCTGCTAAGCTGGCCTGAATGCCGCCGGAAGTCTCCACGCGCCTTGTGTCCCCTAAGAACAAACGGAATTGGCCCCATGCGAAAAGGGGGCGACAAGCGCGCCCCTATCTGGGTCGCGGCGCGGTTAGCATCGGTTGTCTTGGGATGCAAGACGCGTAACCGGGCATCGCATTCAGGCTGCGAGTCGCGGCAATTTGATCTCGTTCTTCCGACAAGGCTGTCATTGAAGTGTAACACAAAATTAACTCTGCTTTCAGCATTCGCTGCGAGAGGCGGCGGCGGGGCAAATCGGAAGCGGGTCGCTATCGCAATGAAAATGGAACTTGGCCTGGCACGGATGGCGCGGCGCGCGGACCGGCTCGGGCTCGACGGCTCGATCAAGGGGCGGCTCAAGTTGATCCTCGTCGCGCTGCTGTCGATCCAGGCGGTGCTGGTGCTGTCGCTGGTGGTGATGACGGTGGTGACGCAGGGCGCGGTATCGACGCTGCTCGACGACCGCATCCAGCCGATCAGCGATGTGCAGTCGGTGGCAGGCGGATATGCTGAGGCGCTGGCGATCGCCAACAAGGTGCGCAGCGGCAACATGTCGGCGGCGAGCGGCGTAGGCGCCATCCAGGCGGCGACGGCTGAGGCCGATGCGGCGTGGCACCGGTTTCGTTCGAGCAATCTCGGCGCGCGTCATGCCGATGATATCGTCCGGATCGAGCTTGCGCGCGGCGAGGCCGAGCGGACCACCGACCGGCTGATCGCGCTGCTGCGATCGGGCCGGATCGACAATCTCGATTTCTTCGTGAGCGGCGCGCTGTACGCCGCGGTCGACCCGCTGACGATCACCAGTCGCGATCTGATTGCCGAGCTGCGCGCCGATGCCGGGCGCGAAGGACAGTTCCTCAAATGGGGCTTCATCATCGCCTATGGCATCGCGCTGCTACTCACGATCGTCGCTTTATGGGTCGGCTACTGGGGCGTCAGGACCGCGACCAGGGCCATCAACCACCCGCTCGAGCAGATTGCGGCAGCAACGCGGCAGATCGGCCTGTCGGGCGGCAACGTCGCGATCCCCGGGCTCGAGCGCTGCGACGAGATCGGCGACATCGCCCGCGCATTGCTGTTCGCGCGCGAGCGCGCGAGCGAGGCGCGCCGGCTCGAGCAGGAGGCGCTCAGGATCGAGAACGAACTGCGCGCCAGTGACGCCGAAATGCTGCGCGCAAAGGACCGTCGCGCCACCGAGCTCGACGCCTTGTTCGCGCGCTTCGAGCAGGACATTGCGCGCATCGTCGCCAATCTCGCGCAGGCGGGCAGCGAGATGCGCGGGGCTGCCTCTGCGGTGTCGAGCGAGGCGGGGATATCCGAGGCCTATGCGCTGACCGCCGCGACGCTCGCCGACCAGACCGCCACTACGGTGCGCGTCGTCTCCGAAAACGGGCAGGCGCTGGCCGAGGCGATCGCGCACATCCGCGACAATGCCAATGAAGCGCGCGCCAGTGCGCGGACGGTCCGCGACAAGGCAGCGCATAGCAAGCTGCGCGCGACGCGGCTCAACGATCTGGTCAGCGAGATCACCGATGTGCTGACGCTCATCACGGGGATCGCCAAGCAGACCAACCTGCTCGCGCTCAACGCATCGATCGAGGCGTCGCGCGCGGGGCAGGCGGGCGCGGGCTTCGCGGTGGTGGCCGAGGAGGTGAAGGGTCTCGCACGCCAGACCCAGGCCGCGGCGGCGACGATCGGCGAGCGGCTCGGCACGATCGGCGCCACCGCGGGCGACGCGATGCAGAGCTTCCACCAGATCGACGCGCTCGTCACCGACCTCGAACAATCCGCACAGGCGATCGCGCACGCGGTCGAGCAGCAGAGCGACGCCAGCCGCGAAATCGTCGATTCGATCGTGCTGGTCGACACGGGCAGCCGCGAAACCGCGTCCAACATGGTCGGCCTGCGCGGACGCGCCGAGGCCGCGCGCCGGATGGCATCAGGCCTCAGCGCAACCGCCGACGATCTCGCCAGCCAGACCGAATATCTCCGCAACGAAATCGCGCGGATGATGGAGTGCGTGAAGGCAGTCTAGCGCGGGGTGGCGCGAATGTCTCGTGGCGAGCGGACGTTCACTTAAGCCCTCTCCCGCTTGCGGGAGAGGGTTGGGTGAGGGCTTTCTTCGGCTTCTTGGCATCAACTCTGACGGAGCGCTGTGACAATGGTCTCAAGAACACCTTCAAAGCTCTCGATCACCACGGTGTTCCAGAACCGAAGCACGCGATGGCTGCGATCCTCGAGATAGGCGGTGGCTTCGCATCCGCCTCCTCATCATGCTGCCCGCCATCAAGCTCGACGATCAACCGTGCCTCGATGCACAGAAAATCGACAATGAACGGGCCGATGGTGGCCTGCCGACGAAATTTGAACCCGCCAAGCCGACGATCGCGCACCGCAAACCACAGCTTGCGCTCGACATCGGTCATGTCGCGCCTCAGGCGCGCTGCATGCAGGCTGATCTGTCGCGTTACGGGGCCGATGTCGCTGATAATAGGGGAAAGAAGACCCTCACCCAACCCTCTCCCGCAAAGGGCGGGAGAGGGCCTGTAGGAATAGTCCGCAATGTCGTCGAAACCGCCCGAAAAAGTCCTGTCCTACACCCCCCCGAACTGTCACGCTCGCGCGACAATCGGTTCTTTGAATGCGTGCAGACGGCCAGCGAAGTGTTGATCGAAAAAACCGATCGATGCGGGCCTACTGATCGAGGGGATTGTTTCGGCAGGGCTGACCTTACTGACCTTTGCAGGAAATCGGGCGGTTTCCGTTCAATTCGCGCGACCCGCGTCGAACAGCCGCGTCAGGCCGAGCAGCGCGTCCATATAGGGCGTCGAGATCCCCGCTCGCTCGCCGATAGCACGCGGCGCGGCGAGCAGCGCGTCGAGTTCGATCGCGCGGCCCGCCTCGACGTCCTGCAGCATCGAGGTCTTGAACGCGCCCAGCTTGCGCGTGACCAGCATCCGGTCCGCGCCACTCTCGGCAATCGGGCAGCCGATCGCCGCACCGATCTCGGCGGCCTCGGCCATGATGCGGAGCGTGAAGGCGGCAACGAGCTTGTCGTCGAGGATCCGGTCCGCGGTCGCGCGCGTCAGCGCGGAGATGGGATTCATCGTCATGTTGCCCCAGAGCTTGTACCAGATGTCCTGCTGGATCCGCTCGCTGCTGGTGACGTCGAGCCCGGCATCGGCGAAAAGCGCGGCGACGCGCCCGAGCCTTTCGGTCATCGCGCCCGAGGGCTCGCCGAGGATCAGCCCCTTGCCGAAATGGCGGCGGATCACGCCGGGTTCGGGGGAGGCGCACGAGGCGTGGACGACGCTGCCGATCACCTGTGTGGTGGGGAGTGCGGCGCCGATCGCGCCATCGGGATCGAGCATCGCCGGGCGTAGCGCGGGCCTGTCGGCGAGGAACCACCACGGCACGCCATTGAGCAGCGGGACGATCACCGTGTCTGGTCCGATCATCGGTCGCGCCGCCTCAGCCGCGCCGCGCAGCGCGGGCGCCTTGACCGCGATGACGAGCAGATCCTGCACGCCGAGCGCGGCGCCGACATCGGATGCGGCGACGCGGTGGACAGTGCTGCCGCCGTCTTCGTGGAGGACGAGGCCATTGGCGCGGATCGCCTCCAGCGTCGCGCCGCGCGCGAGCACCGATACGGGGGCTCCTGCCTCGGCAAGCTTCGCCCCGATCCATCCGCCGATCGCGCCGGCACCCACGATTCCGACCTTCATGGCCTCGCCTCGCCACAGTTTCGCTTTGAACGCAAGGTGCGGGATGATCGTGGGGCGCGCATGCACTAGATAGGATGCATGAGCACCGAAATCCTCATCGATCCCGATCTGGCCTGGGCCGCCTTTGAGCGGCGCGACCGCAGCTTCGACGGCAGGTTCGTCGGCGCGGTCAAGACCACGGGCATCTATTGCAAGCCGAGCTGCCCCGCGCGCCATCCGAAGCGCGCGCATGTCAGCTTCTTCCGCGACGGCGAAGCCGCCCGCGCGGCGGGCTATCGCGCCTGCCTGCGCTGCAAGCCCGACGAGGTCGGCCGCGAGCGCATCGCGGTGGCGCAGGCCATCGAACTGCTCGAAGCGGCCGAAGAGACCGTCTCGCTCGAAGAACTCGCCATGCGGGTGGGCTATGCCCCGCACCATTTCCACCGCCTGTTCAAGCGCGCCACCGGCGTGACCCCCGCCGCCTATGCAAGGGGGCTGCGCGCCGGCAAGGCCGCACAGGCACTATCGACGGAGGACAGAGTGACCGACGCGATCTATGAAGCGGGCTATTCGGGCCCGAGCCGTTTCTACGCCGAGGCGGGCAGGCGCCTCGGCATGACCCCCAGCGCATGGAAGCGCGGCGGTGCGGGCGTGACGATCCGCTGGGCCGTCGCGAAGACCAGCCTTGGTACCCTGCTGATCGCGGCGACCGACAAGGGGCTGTGCCGCGTATCGTTCGAGGAGGGCGAGGAGGCGCTCAGAGCGCGCTTCCCCAATGCCGACATCCAGTCGGGCGGCAAGGCGCTCGCGGAGCTGGCTGAGAAGGTCGTCGCGGAGGTCGAGCATCCCGAACGCCATCACGACCTGCCACTGGACGTGCAGGGCACCGCATTCCAGGAAGCCGTGTGGCAGGCGCTGCGCGCGATCCCGGCGGGCGAGACGCGCAGCTATACCGAGCTTGCCGCGATCGCGGGCAACGCAAAGGCTGTCCGCGCGGCGGGAACGGCATGCGGCGCCAATCACCTTGCGGTCGTCATCCCCTGCCACCGCGCGCATCGCAGCGACGGCAGCATGGGCGGCTATGCCTATGGCATCGAACGCAAGGTCGAACTGCTCAATCGTGAGAAGGCATCATGACGGGCTATATCATCGCGGGGATCGACCCCGCGCCCTTCGTCCCGCTCTACGGGCTCGACGACGCGGCGCTGGCCGAGCGCGGTGCGATCCGCATGCGCTCGGATGCGGAGGTCGGTTTCCCGTGCCGGATCACGCTCGAGGACGTTGCTCCGGGCGGCGATGTGCTGCTGCTCAACCACGAGCACCTGCCGGTCGACACGCCCTATCGCTCGCACCACGCGATCTTCGTCAAGGAGGGCGCATCCGAGGCCGCACGCTATGAGAACGCGATACCGAAGCAGCTGGCGGTCCGGCTGCTCTCGGTCCGCGCCTTCGACGCCGATGACATGATGGTCGACGCCGAGGTCATCGACGGCAGCGAGCTTGAGCCGCTGATCGATCGCATGTTCACGGACGAGCGTGTGGCGTGGCTTCACGTCCACAACGCGAAGCGCGGCTGCTTCGCCGCACGCGTCGAACGGCTCTAGGGCACGCTCCCCTTCTGGCATTTGAAGACAAGCCGCTCATTGGGCGCGTTCGGCAGCATCGCGCGGATCGCGCGCTGGTTCTCGCCGAGCTGCGCGAGCCGGGCCGCATCGCCGGTGCACTGTCCGCGCGGGGCATTGCGCCGCATCGCACGGATCTCGGCCATCGCCTCGGCGGGCATCAGGTAGCGCGAAACGAGATACTCGCCCGTCGCCGGGTCAAACTCGGCGAGCGAGACAGTGGCCTCGGTATCGGGCACGAGGATGCGGCTCCAGCGCGCGCCCTCGGCGGCATATTGGGTGCGGCCGTTGACGCAGCCATCCGCCTTCCAGTCGAAGAGGACGTCGCTCGTATCCGACACCGTGACGCGGCTGCGCTCGGGCTGGATGATGCAGACATTGCTGCCCACCGCATCATAGGCGGGACGCGAAGGGGCGGGCCTGTCCTCGGCGATCGCGATATCGTCGGCGCCGGGGCGAGTTAGGAACAGGCCGAGCGCGGCGAGCATCAGCACGCCGCCGGTGCCGCCGCCGATCATCGCTCGGCGCTTGTCCCCGCGCGACAGGAAGATGCCGCCCGCGCCCGTTGCGAGCGCGCCAAACACGAACAGCGCCAGCGCCACCGCAATGCGGTTCTCGCGCGCGGCCTCGATCCGGTCGCGCTCGGCGGCAAGCTTGCGTTCGGCCGCGGCCTGCCGACCCGCCGCATCCGCCGCCTGTGCGCGCGCCGCCTCGGCAAGTCGTTCGCGCTCTTCGCGAAGCCGCGATTCCATGCTCACGCATTCGCTCGCCACCGTTGCCGCCTTCTGCCCTGCCGAACGCAGGAACTCGGCAAGCTCGCGGTTGGAGATCGCGAATCCGAAATTGGCGTCGCCCTCCTCGGCGCGCGTGATAAAGGTGTTGACACCGATGATCCGGCCGCAGCCGTCGAGCAGCGGGCCGCCGCTGTTGCCGCGTGCGATCGCGGCGGTGTGGAGCAGTGTCTCGATGCCCTCGATGGTGCGAAGGTTGGAGAAGTTGCCCTCCGAGCGCGTCGGCGGCAGCGGCGTGATATAGTCGTCGGCCGATCGTGCGGTGGCGAGATCGACGTTGCCCGGATAGCCCAGCGCGACGACATGGGCACCATCTGCGAGCGGACCCATGTAGAGCGTCGCGGGCGGCAGCCGTCCCTCGACAAGTTCGACGAGCGCGAGATCGCGTGCCTCGTCGACCGCGACAAGCCGGGCATTGTAGCCGCGCGAGCCTTCCGACGGCACGACGCCCAGAAAGACGTTGCCCGGATAGCGCGCGGCCTCTTCGACCACATGCGCGTTGGTGACGACGCGCGTCGGCGAGATCGCGAAGCCCGAGCCGTGGCCGAAGCCGACCACCTCGTCCTCGATCACCGCGACCGCGACCACGCGGACGACGCTGCGCGCGGCCGCGGAGATGTCGTCGACCTGCGCATGTGCCGGTGCGGACAGCCCGAGCACCAGCATCACCGCCAGCATCCACCGCATCACAGCTCCAGGCGCCATTGGCCGACTTCCCCCGTTCGCCCGACTTTCGCTTGGCATTAGCCCCGTTGCAAGCTGTCCTTACAGGAAACTGTAAGGATCGACATCGACCGCGACGCGAACCTTGGCCGACCAGTCGAGCTTGCCGAGCCAGTCGCGGATCACGTCCTGCACGTCCAGTGCGCGGCGCGCATGGACGAGCAGGCGGAAGCGGTGGCGCCCGCGCAGCATCGCGAGCGGGGCGGGGGCGGGGCCATAGACCTGCATCCCCTCGATGCGCGGTGCGGTGCGGCCGATCAGGTTGGCGGTCTCGAGCGCGAGCTTCTGATCCTCGGCGGAGATGATGATCCCCGCATAGCGGCCGAAGGGCGGGGCGCCCGCGTGGCGCCGCGCCTCGGTTTCGGCCTCGTAGAAGCTCACCGCGTCGCCCGACACCAATGCCTCCATCACGGGGGCGGAGGGGCTGTGCGTCTGGATGAAGACATGGCCCGGCTTCTCGCCGCGGCCCGCACGCCCCGCTACCTGCATGATCTGCTGGAAGGTGCGTTCAGCAGCGCGGAGATCGCCGCCCTCCAGCCCCAGATCGGCATCGACCACGCCGACGAGGGTGAGGTTGGGAAAATGATAGCCCTTGGTGACGAGCTGGGTGCCGACGACGATGTCGATCTCGCCGGCTTCCATCCGGCCCACGAACTCGGCCGCCTTGGCGGGGGACCAGATTGTGTCCGAGGTGACGATCGCGGTGCGGGCTTCGGGGAAGAGCAGCTTGACCTCATCGGCGATGCGCTCGACCCCGGGGCCACAGGCGACGAGGCTGTCCTCGTCCTGGCATTCGGGGCAGCGCTCGGGTGGCGACATCACATGCCCGCAATGGTGGCAGGCGAGCCGGCGCACGAGCCTGTGCTCGACCATCCATGCCGTGCAGTTGGGACACTGGAAACGGTGCCCGCAGGTGCGGCACAGCGTCAGCGGCGCATAGCCGCGCCGGTTGAGGAACAGCAGCGCCTGTTCACCGCGCTCCAGCGTCTCCTGGATATTGGCGACCAGCCGGGGCGCCAGCCAGCGTCCGCGCTCGGGCGGTTCCTGGATCAGGTCGATCGCCTCGATCTCGGGCATGGTCGCGGCGCCGAAGCGCGCGGCGAGCTTGAGTTCGCGATAGCGGCCGATCTCGACCTGCTGGCGAGTCTCGATCGCGGGCGTGGCCGAGGCGAGGATGACGGGGCAGGTCTCGAAATGCCCGCGCATCACCGCGACGTCACGCGCATGGTAGTGGACGCCTTCCTCCTGCTTGAAGCTCGTCTCGTGCGCCTCGTCGACGACGATCAGGCGGAGATCGGCATAGGGCAGGAACAGCGCCGAGCGCGCGCCCACCACGACGCGTGCTTCGCCGCTCGCGATCGCGCGCCATGCGCGGCGCCGCTGCGACTGGCGAAGGTCCGAGTGCCAAGCGACCGGCACATGGCCGAAACGCGCGGCGAAGCGCTTGAGAAAGGGCTCGGTCAGCGCGATCTCGGGCAGCAGCACGAGCGCCTGCCGGCCCTGCCGGATTACCTCGGCGACCGCCTCGAAATAGACCTCGGTCTTGCCCGATCCGGTGACGCCGTCGAGCAGGAAGGGCTCGAAGGCGCCGGCGCGCACTGCGTCGACCAGCGCATCCGCCGCGGCGGTCTGAACGGCGGACAGTTCGGGCGGCGCATGATCGGGGTCGGGCGCGTCATAGGGCGTGTCGATGCTGACCTCGACCGCCTCGATCGCGCCCGCCTTGACCAGCCCGCGTATCACGCTGTCCGAAACATCGGCGATCAGGGCGAGTTCGCGGATCAACCCCTGCCGGTCGCCGATCCTGTCGAGCGCCTGCGCACGCTGCGGGGTCAGCCGCTCGGGTCGGAAACCCGTCAGCCGATATTCGGTGATCATCCTGGCACCCTCGAGCGCCGAGGAGGAGGGCAGCGCCATCCGCACCACCGCGGCCGGGGGTGCGAGATAATAGCCCGCGGTCCATTCGATCAACCGCCTGAGTGGATCGCGCAGCGGCGGCAGGTCGTAGACCGCAATCAGGTTGCGCAGCCGGTTGTCACCCACTTCGGCATCGGAGGGCATCCGCTCGGGCTCCCACACGACTCCGACGAGCTGGCGCGGGCCGAGCGGTGCGACGACGATCGAGCCCGGCCCGACCTCCATGCCGCGCGGCACGCGATAATCGAGTGGACCCAATGCGCTGTTGAGGACGAGGACGCGGGCGCGAGTCATGGCGCCCTAGTTAGGGTGTGTCGCGCGGAAAGGGAATCTCCCCGCCGGCCCCTCAATGTTTTCGTGACGTGCGGCTATGCTCTGCGCGTGAACGAGCCCGATTCAATGCGTTGCTGGCTGTGCGACCGGCCCTTGGGCCGTCGCGTCGAATGGCATCATCCCGTGCCCCGGAGCCGGGGCGGATCGGAAACTGTGCCGCTTCACCCGATCTGCCACAGGACGATCCATGCCCTGTTCAGCAATGCCGAGCTATCGCGGCTCGCACCGACCTCCGCTGCGCTGCGCAGCAATGCGGCGATGGCGCGCTTTCTCGAATGGGTTGCGGGGAAGCCGCCCGATTTTCATGCGCCGACGCAATCGCGGCGCGGGTCGTGATCAGCCCGGATGGTGGGAGGCGCTGCCCCGCGCGAGGAACGGTGCGCCGGTGACGAAGACGATCAGCGCCGTCAGCACGCCGATGATGGGGTCATCGATCGCGCGTGCAAGCAGCATCAGCGGTGCGGCCAGCGCGACGATGAGCGCGCCGATCATGGCGGCGGAGAGCAGCCGGGAATTCACCGCTTCGCCCCCGCGACATGCTGCGCCAGTGCAGTCAGCTGGGTGTGCGAGAAGCCGGCGGCGACGAAACGCGCGATCTCTTCGGGGGCGAGCCGGGCAAGACCGCTGCGAAGCAGCACGGCCATCCGGCGCAGCGCTTCGAGCCGCGGATCGGCGAGCCCGTTCGAACGGCGAACGTCGAACAGCTTTTCGATGAAACGACGGACACGGCCGGGCTCGAAGAGGCTCGACGGGTTGTCGTGGCGCGCGAGGTTGACCACCGCCCATTCGCAGGGGTTGAAGCTGGGCGCGATTGCAACGGCGCGCGCTCGGGGGCTCGTTGCGGCGGTGATCGGGTCGGAAAGATCGAGATAAGCCATGATCGAGATCCTGCTTCCTGTTTGGACCCGGCCGGTCTGGGAGGGGGCTGGCCGGGTCCTTGGAGGGGCAGGTCCTATTTACGGCAGACTCGACAGTTTCATTAGAGGGGTAATTTGCTACACATCGTTTCTGAAACTGTAATAATGCGCACTACTGGACTGGCTCGGCGTCATAGGCTGCCTTCAGCTTTCCGACATCGAGCTTGACCATCTTCAGCATGGCTTCAGCGACGCGCCGGCCCTTGTCGCGATCTGGATCCTTCATCATCTCGCCCAGCGCCTTGGGAACGATCTGCCACGCTACGCCGTAGCGATCCCTGATCCAGCCGCATGCCTCGGGCGTGCCGCCGTCGAGTAGCGCGTCCCATAGCCGGTCGACTTCCGCCTGATCGTCGCAATCGATCGTGAATGATATGGCATGGTTGAAATCGTCCAGCGGACCCGCGCTCATTGCCTGAAAGCGCTGGCCGGCGAGCGTAAAATCCACGACCTGGACCGAGCCGGGAGGACCGCTCGGGCTTTCGGCGGGCAGTGTGTAGACACTGTCGATATGGGAGTCGGGAAGCAGTGAAATGTAGAATTTCGCGGCTTTTTCGGCATTTTCGGGGAACCACAGGCTCGGGATGACCTTGGACATGATCAATCCTCCTTGTTGGGTCGTGGCCCGACAAACGCGAACATGGCGCCTTGCGGATCCTGAGCGTTGATGATCCAGGCATCGCCAGGCACCTCGCCCGGGCCATAGAGGATCTTGCCGCCATTGTCGGTAACGCGCTTGCCTGCCGCATCGACGTCGTCGACGCTGACATAGTAGAGCCAGGCCGGGTGCGGGAATTCCTTGTCATCCATCATGCCGCCGATATCGGCATCGCCGGCCTTGAAGAGCTGATAGGTTCCCATCTCGCCCATATCCATCGAGGTCGATTTGCTCCAGCCGAACTGGCTGGCATAGAAATCGAAGCCCGATTTCCAGTCGCTCGAATGGAGCTCGTTCCAGGCGAAATGGCCCGGACTCATGCCAAAGGCCTTGCTTGTGCCATCGACCGCACCTCGCATGATGCAGAACGGCGCCCCCTGCGGATCGGCGACAACCGCGAAACGGCCGACGCCAGGAATGTCGCTCGGGGGGCGATGGATCGTCCCACCCTCCTTCTCGATCTTCGCCGCGGCGGCATCGACGTCGTCGACCGTGATATAGCCGATCCAGCCCGGTTTGCCGCCCGCCTCGCAAACCTCGGCGGGCATTTCCATCAGTCCGCCGACATCGGTGCCGTTGGTCGACAGCAGCGTATAGCCCGAATTGGGTCCGCCCGCGTCGCGGGTCGCCCAACCGAAGACCGCGCTATAAAAGGCCTGGGCCTTGTCGGGTTCAGTGGTGATCAGTTCATACCACAGCGGATCGCCGTGTGAATTGGACATGATCCTTCTCCCTATGTGGTGGCGATCAAGGCGCCCCAGTTTCGACAATCGTTTCGAAACCGCCGAAGAACATGCGCTTGCCGATAAAGGGCATTTCGCCCTCGGGCTTCATCCGTTCGTCCGCCATGATCTTTTCCCATGCGGCGTCGCGCGTCTGGCGCGAAGGCCAGGTGATCCAGGAAAAGACGACATTCTCGCCTTCCTCGGCCTTCACCGCCATGTAGAAGTCGGTGACTTCGCCCTTCTTCAGGTCGTCACCCCAGGCTTCGACCACCTGCAGCGCGCCATATTCCTGGAAGATCGGCGCCGCCTTTGCCGCCATTGCGCGATAGGCTTCCTTGTTCGCGGTGGGCACGGGGACCACAAATCCATCTACATATGCCATTTTTGGTTCCTCTCCATTATTGAAATGCGCGATTTTCAGGCGTCGACAGCTTCGGTGGGCGTGCTGCCCGCCAGCACGGCCTCGACATCCATCCACATCACTTCCCAGATATGGCCGTCGGGATCCTCAAAGCTGCGGCCATACATCACTCCATAATCCTGCTTCGGCGTCGGATCGATGACCACGCCCGCCGCTTCTGCCTTGCCGACCAGCGCGTCCACCTCGTCGCGGCTCTCCGCGGAAAGGCAGAGCAGCACCTCGCTCGTGCTGTGTGCATCCGCGATTTTCTTGGGCGAGAACTGGCTGAACTTTTCATGCGTCAGCAGCATCACGCTGATCGTATCGGAAAACGTCATCATCGACGCGGTTTCGTCGGTGAACTGTGCATTCTGTTCGGCGCCGATGGCGGTGTAGAAGGCGATCGCCCGGCCAAGATCGGCAACAGGCAGATTGATAAATATCATGCGGGGCATCGCCACTCTCCTCTCGACTCGATGTTTGACGATCATGCGATGGTAAGTTATTAAAGGCAACTATGCAGTCAGAAAAAATAACTAAAAAGTCTTTCAAGGCCACCCAGCGTCGCTACGACGATGCGTGCGCCACCGCGCATGCGCTCGACCTGCTTGGCGAACGCTGGGCACTGCTCGTGATCAGAGAACTCATGTTCGGCCCGAAAAGGTTCAGCGACCTGCGCGCGGATCTCCCCGGGATAAGCGCGAACGTACTGACCCAGAGGCTCGAGGGCCTTGCCGCATCGGGTATCGTCGAGCGTCGCAAGCTCCCGCCGCCCAGCGGCGCGCAGGTGTATGAACTCACCGAATGGGGCTACCGGACCGAACCGATTTTCCAGGCTTTGGGCCGTTGGGCGGTGCATTCGCCCTATCATGACCAGAGCCTGCACTTCGGCGCGGCCTCGCTGCTCCTGTCGCTGCGCACAATGTTCGCGCCTGATCTGGCGAAGGGAATTGCGGCAAGCATCGGCTTCCGGCTGGGCGTCGAAAATTTTGTCGCCGAGCTTGCCGAAGGTGCGATTGTGATCGCGCGCGGGGAACCCGACCGAGCCGACGCGGTGTTTACCGGCGCGCCATCAGCGGTCGCCGCCGCAATCTATGGCGGGCAGCCGCTCGAGGCGCTCGAGCGTGCGGGCGCGCTGGCGTTGGCGGGCGATCGTGCGCTTGCCGAGCGCTTCGTGAAGCTCTTTCCAATCCCCGATCCCGCAACCGCGTGAAGCCAAGGGTTTTTACACAACTGACTCAGGGTTTGTCCTGATATCCGATCGGGCGTGTCCGGGTGAACATGGCGGCATGTTCAAGCGTACCGGCGAAGAGAACCATTGTTTGCTCGATGATGGGGGAGCGACATGCCAAGGCGCCATATTCCACGCGGTTACGCGCACGGATTTTCGCTTGTCGCGGCGATGTTGCTCTCGGGAGGCTGGTTCGCCGCACCGGCCCACGCGCAGGCCCTCGAAGACAAGGTGTGGGTCCAGCTGGCGGGCTATCGTCCCAATGTCGATTCTGAAGCGCAGATCGGATCGGAGCAACTCGGGATCGAGGGGACCGTATTCGACTTCGAGGAAGATCTGGACCTCGCCGACCGCAAGACCTTGCCCGCCTTCATGGCAGGATTGCGCTTCGGCGGCGGTCGCAAATGGCAGGTCGTGGGCGAATATTATGGCCTCGACCGAACCGGCACGCGCGTGCTGCAACGCGACATCGTCATCAATGACGTCACGTACCCGGCCAATGGGACGCTCGAAAGTGGTCTCGATTCCAACATCTATCGCCTGACGGTCGGCTATTCCTTTATCCGCAACGACAAGGTCGAGGTCGGCGCCGCGCTTGGTGCGCATGTCACCGATTTCACGCTGCGCTTCGAAGGTAATGGTACGGTAGGCGGTGGGACCTTCCAGACCGAGCTGCGACGCCGCGAGGCGCTTGCGCCTTTGCCCACGGTCGGACTCTATGGCAGCTTCGAGGTCCTCCCCTCGGTCACTCTCGGGGCACGGATCGACTATCTATCGCTCAAGATCGATGACTATGACGGCGAACTGATCAACGCCCAGGCGACGCTGCAATATCGCATCACCAGGAATATCGGGATCGGCGCGATGTATCGCTATGTCGATTACACGCTGAAGGTCGACAAGCCCAACTGGCAGGGGCGCGTCGAGTATCAGTTCAAGGGGCCGGCGCTGTATCTGGAGGTCGGATTCTAGCACCCCGGTTTCACGAATGCGCGCGCTGGTCCTATAGAGCGGGCCAACGAATCACCTATCCAAGCGAGCGCATCCCATGAAATTCTTCGTCGACACCGCCGACACCAAGGAAATTGCCGATCTGGCCGCCACTGGCCTGCTCGACGGCGTCACCACCAATCCTTCGCTGATCCACAAGTCGGGTCGCGAGTTCCTCGACGTCGTCAAGGAAATCTGCGGTATCGTCGCGGGCCCCGTGTCGGCCGAGGTCGTCGCGCTCGACCATGAAGGCATGATGCGCGAGGCAGAAATCCTGCGGAAGATCGCCGACAATGTCGCGGTCAAAGTTCCGCTTACCATCGACGGCCTCAAGACCTGCAAGAAGCTGACCGGCGACGGCACGATGGTCAACGTCACGCTGTGCTTCTCGGCCAATCAGGCGCTGCTCGCGGGTAAGGCGGGCGCGACCTTCGTCTCGCCCTTTGTCGGCCGCCACGACGATGTCGGCTTCGACGGCATGGAGCTGATCGCCGATATCCGTCAGATCTACGACAATTACGATTTCCCGACCGAAATCCTCGTCGCGAGCGTGCGTCATCCGATCCACATTCTCCAATCGGCGAAGATCAGTGCCGATGTGATGACCGCGCCGCCGGCCGTCATCAAAGCGCTGTTCAACCACCCGCTGACCGACAAGGGCATCCAGGGTTTCCTCGCCGACTGGGAAAAGACCGGACAGAAGATCGGCTGACGTCCCGCATCTGCACGCTGGCCAAGTTCAGCGTGACGACCATGTGACGATTGGGGCATGGTGCGCCGATGACCGGGGCACCATCGCTCATTTCCGCCTGGCGCGAACATCTGCGCGTCAATCGTCGCCGTTCGGAGCACACGGTGCGCGCCTATGTGGCGACCGCCGAGCGGCTAATCGGCTTTCTGCAGAACCATCGTGGTGGCGCCGCGGACGCGGCGTTGCTCGGTACGCTGACACCCGCCGACCTTCGCGCCTATCTGGCCTTCCGCCGGGGCGAGGGGCTCGGCAACACGTCGGCCGCGCGCGAGCTTTCGGCGGTACGCGGTTTCCTTGCCTTTGTCGCCGGCGAGGGGGCTGAAATCCCGCGCCTGAAGGGCCCGCGCGTCAAGAAGGGTGTGCCGCGTCCGGTTTCACCTGACGAGGCGATCGCGCTTGCCGAGGACGCTTCGGAACATGCGCGCGAACCCTGGATTGGCGCGCGCAACTGGGCGGTGCTGCTGCTGCTTTACGGCGCAGGGCTGCGCATCGGCGAGGCGATGGCGCTCACCGGCAGCGTACTCCCGATCGGCGAGACGATGAGCGTGACGGGAAAGCGCAACAAGACGCGCATCGTCCCGATTCTGCCGCAGGTGCGGGAGGCGATCGAAGCCTATGTCGCGCAATGCCCCTTTGCACCCGCCAAAGACGGTCCGCTGTTCCGCGGTGCGCGCGGCGGCCCATTGTCCCCCGCGCTGATCCGGCGCGCGGTGCAGGGCGCGCGGGGGCGGCTCGGCCTATCCGACCGCACCACGCCGCATGCACTGCGCCACAGCTTCGCGACGCACCTCCTTGGCCGGGGCGCCGACTTGCGCACGCTGCAGGAACTGCTGGGCCATGCCAGCCTCAGCTCGACGCAGATCTACACAGCGGTCGATGCCGCGCACCTGCTCGACGTCTATCGCAACGCACATCCGCGCGCCTGATCAGGCCTTGGGTCGCCAGAAGATCACGCGCCAGAGATAGGTGACGACGATCACGACGATCACCGCGGTCGAAACCGGGCCGATGAAGTCGTCGATGCTGTCGACATTGTTGCCCAGCGTCCAGCCGAACAGCGCGAGCAGCGTCGTCCATCCCGCGGTGCCGATCGTGGACCAGATCACGAAGGTCGACAGCCGCATGTGGAGCAGGCCGGCGGGAATCGAGATCAGCGAGCGCAGCGTCGGCAGCATCCGCCCGAAAAAGACGAAGGCGAAGCCGAACTGACCGAACAGCTTCTCCGCGCGCTGGACCTCGTTCCAGTCCATGGTCAGCCAGCGGCCATAGCGGTCTATCAGCGGCTTGAAGCGCTCGATGCCGACCACGCGCGCGGCCAGATACCAGAAATAATTGCCCAGCATAGCGCCCGCGGTGCCGCTGACGATCACGCCCGCGAGTGACATATGTCCCTGCGCCGCCTTCACGCCGGCGATCGACATGATCACTTCCGACGGGATCGGCGGGAACACGGTTTCAAGGAACATGAGAAAGGCAACGCCGAGATAGCCCGACTGCTCGATGAGCCTGATCATCCAATCTGACAAATGCAATTCCTCAGCGCGAAAGTTTGTTTTCGATCGCATCCCAGATCATCGCAGCCGTATCAGTGCCGTTGAAATGGTCGATCGCGACGATGCCAGTGGGGGAGGTGACGTTGATCTCGGTCAGCCAACCGCCGATCACGTCGATACCGACGAAGAGCAGCCCGCGCTTTTTGAGCTCGGGGGCCAGTGCGTCGCAGATTTCCTGCTCGCGCGCAGTGAGCACGGTTTTCTCCGCACGGCCGCCCGCGGCGAGATTGGAGCGGATCTCGCCCTTGCCCGGAATGCGGTTGATCGCGCCCGCGACCTCGCCGTCGACAAGGACGATGCGCTTGTCGCCGCCCGATACCTCTTTCAGGAAAGCCTGGACCATGAAGGGCTCGCGCCAGACCTCGCCAAACAACTCGACGAGCGAGGCGAGGTTGGCGCCGTCGGCGCCGACGCGGAATACCGCCGAACCCGCATTGCCGTGCAGCGGCTTGACGACGATCTCGCCATGCTTCTCCTGGAAGATGCGTACTTCCTCGAGCGAGCGCGTGATGAGCGTTGGCGGCATGAAATGCGCGAAATCGAGTACGAACAGCTTTTCGGGCGCGTTGCGGACCGATTCGGGATCGTTGACCACCAAGGTCTGGTGCCTGATGCGTTCGAGGAGGTGGGTCGTGGTGATGTAGCCCAGATCGAAGGGCGGATCCTGCCGCATCCACACGACGTCGACCTCCTGACCGAGATCGAGCTTCACGGGGTCGGCGAAACTGTAATGGTCTCCCTCGACGCGGCGGACGGTGACCGGATGCGCGCGTGTCCAGACGCGGCCATCGGCGTAGCTCAGGTCCTGCGCCTCGTAGTGATAGAGCCGATAGCCGCGTTCCTGCGCGGACAGCATGATCGCAAAGGTGGAATCGCCTCCGATCTTGATGCTTTCCATCGGGTCCATCTGGATGGCGACCTTGAGGCTCATAGCTTTCTCCGAACAAACGCGCGTGGGGCTTTAGGCGAGCAGCCGCGTCGTGTCACCCGTGCCAGGCATTGGCGATGTGGCGCGGTAAACGCCACGGGGCGAGCAGGAGGACGTCGATCCTGATGTCTTCGCCATTGCGCGCATAGCGCGGTGCGAGCACGTTGGCGGCTGCGGCGACGCGCGTGAGGCGATGCCGGTCTATTGCGAGATTGAGCTCGGCCGATGTCGCGCGCGTCTTGACCTCGACGAACGCGACGGTCCGCCCGCGCTTCGCGACGAGATCGACCTCGCCCATCGGCGTCTTCACGCGCCGGGCGACGATCCGCCAGCCCTGAAGGCGCAGCCACCATCCGGCGAGCGTCTCGCCCGAACGTCCGCGGCGCTCGGCGTGGCGGCGGTTCTCCAATTAACCCCTCCCTTTCAAGGGAGGGGATGGGGTG
>NZ_JBYSXE010000080.1:0-8928 GCF_058781925.1 Sphingobium sp. FW306-1B-F04DB
CCCTCCACCATGCTTCGCATGGTCCCCCTCCCCCAAGGGGGAGGAATTAGGCGGCAGGCACCAGCCCCTCAGCCAGCAGCCGCAGCACATTCCCGCCCATCACCGCGCGGATCTCGTCATTGGTGAAACCGCGATCGGCGAGCGCCTGCGTGATCGCGGCGAGCTCCGAGGTGTCGAAGCGCGTCGTCACCGCGCCGTCGAAATCGCTGCCCAGTCCGACATGCTGGATCCCCACCAGGTCGCGCACATAGGCGATCGCGTTGGCGATTGCGGCAGGGCTCGTATCGCACACCGCGCCCTCCCAATAGCCGATGCCGACCACGCCGCCCGTCCGCGCGACGCCGCGGATCTCGTCATCGGTCAGGTTGCGGTTGACCTTGCACGTCGCCTGTACCCCCCCATGGCTCGACACGACCGGACGCGTCGCCATCGCAAGGATCTCGGCGACGGCGGCATGGCTGGCATGCGCGATGTCGACGATCATGCCTTTCTGCTCCATCGCAGTCACGACCTGCCGGCCGAGCGGGGTCAGGCCGCCCTTCTCGAGCCCATGCATCGAGCCGGACAGCTCGTTGTCGAAGAAGTGCGCGAGCCCCGCCATGCGAAAGCCGGCGTCGTAGAGCACGTCCAGATTCTCGGCCTTGCCTTCCAGATTCTGCAGTCCCTCGATCGAGAGGAGCGCGCCGGTGACGCGCACCCCGCTGGTGCGATCGGCGACGAGCTTCGCGACATCGGCGCCGCTGCGGACGATGCGCAGCCGGCCCCTGGCCTTTTTCTCGGCGCGTGCCAGTTTTTCGGCATGCCAGAGCGACCGCTCGAGCAGCGAAGTCCAGGTTCGCATCGGCTGGAGCTGCGCCACGGTCAGCAGCGTGATGTTGTCGCTATCGCCGCCATTGGCGTCGTAATTCTGGCCCTTGGGCGTCTTGGTGACCGAGGAGAAGACCTGGAGCGCGACATTGCCCCTCTCGAGCCGCCTGAGGTCGACCTGACCCTGATGCGTCTTGCTGAGCAGCGTGCGTTTCCACATCAGCGTGTCGGCATGGAGGTCGACGACCTGGAGCGACTTGTGCAGTTCGGCGGTGCGCGCGCTCACCTCGGGCATCGGCCCCTTGATGACGATGTTCATGTCGCGCTCGACCATGCCGGGCGCAAGCGCGAAGAAGCCCGCGAGCAGGATCAGCCCCAGCACCGCGGCACCAAGCAGGATGCGGCGCCTCACGCGCTGCGGACCAGCGTGACGAAGCTGTAGGCGGGCCGCCCGTTCTCGGCCTCATGGCGGTGGCGGCGCGTTTCGCGCCAACCGTCTCCAAAACTGTCCAGCACCGTATCCCCCTCGGCATCCAGATGAACTTCGGTCAGCTCGATCCTGTCCGCCCGCGGCAGGAACAGCCGGTAGATTTCCGCGCCGCCGATCACCGAGACGTGCGGCGCATTGGCGCGCTTCAGCGCCTCCTCGGCGGTGTGGACCACCTCGGCGCCTTCCTCCTCCCAATCTGTATCGCGCGTGATGACAATGTGGCGGCGCCCTTCGAGCAGGCCCGGCAGGCTGTCGAAGGTCTTGCGGCCCATGATCATCGGGGTGCTCTGTGTCAGCGACTTGAAGTGCCGCAGGTCCGCGGGAAGGTGCCAGGGAAGCTTCCCCTCGCGCCCGATCACGCCATTGTCCGCGCGCGCGACGATCAGGACGACCTCGGGCCGCTTCACGTCATTTTCCTATCATTCCCGCGAAAGCGGGAAGCCATGAACACTGCTTCGTCAGGATAAGTCCGTGTTCCTGGATTCCCGCTTTCGCGGGAATGACGAGGAGAGGAATCATACCGCCACCGGCGCCTTGATGTGCGGATGCGGATCGTAGCCGAGGATTTCGAAATCCTCATATTCATAGGCATCGATGCCGTCGGGCTTGCGCAATATGTGCAGCGTCGGCAACGGCCGCGGCTCGCGCGTCAGCTGCAGCCGTGCCTGTTCGAGATGGTTCGAATAGAGGTGTGTGTCGCCGCCCGTCCACACGAAGGTGCCCGGCTCGAGCCCGCATTGCTGGGCGAGCATGTGGGTCAGTAGCGCATAGCTGGCGATGTTGAAGGGCAGGCCGAGGAAGACGTCGCAGCTGCGCTGATAGAGCTGCAGGTTAAGCTTGCCGTTCGCCACCTGCGTCTGGAACAGGCAGTGGCAGGGTGCGAGCGCCATCCGGTCGATTTCGCCGGGATTCCACGCGGTCACGATCTGGCGGCGCGACCCGGGCTGCTCGCGGATCTGGTCGATCAGCTGCCTGATCTGGTCGATATGGCGGCCGTCGGCGCTTTCCCAGTCGCGCCACTGCTTGCCATAGACGGGGCCGAGGTCGCCGTCTTCGCGCGCCCATTCGTCCCAGATGCTGACCTTGTTCTCCTGCAGCCAGCGGACATTGGTGTCGCCCTTAAGGAACCAGAGCAGTTCGTAGATGATCGAGCGCAGGTGCAGCTTCTTGGTCGTGACGAGCGGAAAGCCCTGCGACAGGTTGAAAGACATCTGATGCCCGAAAACCGCGCGAGTACCAGTGCCCGTGCGGTCCTGCTGATCGGTGCCCTCGTCGAGGATACGCTGGATGAGATCGAGATAGGCTTGCATGTCCGCCGCCGTTTATGGCGGCGCATACGCCGCTCGCCAAGCCTTTATGCGCTTCCACCCAAAAGCACCGGATCGGATGTGTTTTCAGCCATTTCGGAGCCGTTGTCGCTTTGTCGATCCGCGCGAATCCGCGATTCTTGGGCGGGTTGCGCGGTGAAGTCGAAAAAGGACGGAGCTGCCCGGATGCATCGCAGGTTCGAAAGCAGCGCGGCCGCGATTGCGTTTCTGGGGCCGGGAATGGCGCGCATGCGCTGCGAGATGCTGTGCGTCGCGCATCTCGATTCGGAGGATGCGCTGATCGGATTGCGGCTGCGTTATGCGCGCCGCGCCGATCATGTCGTCCTTCCGATCCGCGCTATCGTCGCCGACGCGCTCGCGCTCCAGAGCGCCGCACTGATCGTCGCGCACAATCATCCGAGCGGCGTCGTCACGCCCAGCGCCGCCGATCTGGACGCCACGCGCAGGCTGGCGGGGGTTGTGCGACCGCTCGGGCTCAGGCTCCACGATCATCTCGTCTTCACCGCGAGCGATTGTTTCAGCTTCCGCGCGGCTGGCCTGCTCTAGCCGTGATATTTGCAGGCGCGGATCTCGAACGGCTCGGGGCGGGGGCCGCGGGCCTCGAACTGCGCGATATAGCCGTCGACCGCGGGCAGCGACTGATATTCAACCTGCGCATAGCCGACCGTGGCGAACTCGCAGCGCAGCAGTGCGATCGGCGTGCCGTGATCCTGCGTGGGGCGCTCGGCATCGACGACGATGACACGCCCGCCGCGGCGCAGCGAGGGCCGCATCCGCCACAGGAACTCATAGGGCTGGGTGATCTCATGGTACATGTGCACCATGAAGACACGATCAAAGCTGTTTTCGGGCAGTTTGGGATCGGCGGGCTCGCCCAGCCGCACACTGACATTGTCAAGCCGCTCGCGATTGACACGCTCGGCCAGCGCATCGCGGACCTCGGGCACAATGTCTTCGGCAAGCACGCGCCCCTTCGCGCCGACGCGCTCGGCAAGGCGAATCGTGTAATAGCCCTCACCCGCGCCGATATCGGCGACGGTCATGCCTGGCGCGATCCCCGCCTTGGCCATCACGGTCCCGGCCTCGTCGACGCGGTCGCGCGCCTCCTCGGTCGACCAGCGGCTCGATACAATGGGCGCGACGGGACGGTCAGCTTCGGGAAAGCTGGGCTGCGCCTCGCCCTGCCGGCAAGCGGCAAGCGACATCAGCAGCAACAGGAACCCTTGGCGGCGCATCGTCCTAGTCGACATCCTCCACTTCGACCTTCTCGCCGGTCACGCGCTGCGAGAGCGCGGCCGCCATGAACGGGTCGAGTGCGCCATCAAGCACATCCGAGGGCGCGGTGGAAGTGACCCCGGTGCGCAAATCCTTCACCAACTGATAGGGTTGCAGCACATAGGACCGGATCTGGTGGCCCCAGCCGATATCGGTCTTGGCCGCATATTCGCCGCTCGCCGCGGCCTCGCGCTTCTGCAGTTCGGCCTCGTAGAGACGCGCCTTCAGCATGTTCATCGCAGTTGCGCGATTCTTGTGCTGCGACCGGTCATTCTGGCTGGCGACGATGATTCCGGTAGGGATGTGCGTCAGGCGCACCGCCGAATCGGTGGTGTTGACGTGCTGTCCGCCCGCACCCGAGGCGCGGTAGGTGTCCATCTTGATGTCGCCCTCGTTGAGCTCGATCTCGATATTGTCGTCGATTACCGGGTAGACCCAGACCGACGAGAAGCTGGTGTGGCGCCGCGCCGAGCTGTCATAGGGGCTGATGCGGACGAGCCGGTGTACGCCGCTCTCGGTCTTGGCGTAACCGTATGCATTCTCGCCCTTGATCTGGAGCGTTGCGGACTTGATGCCCGCCTGCTCGCCCGCCTGATATTCGATCAGGTCGACCTTGAAGCCGCGCTTCTCGGCCCAGCGCTGGTACATGCGCTGGAGCATCTCGGCCCAGTCCTGGCTCTCGGTGCCGCCCGCGCCCGCATGGACCTCGATATAGGCGTCATTGGTGTCGGCCTCGCCCGCGAGCAGCGCCTTTATCTTGTCCTGGTCGGCACGCTCGGCGAGCGCCGCGATGCTGGCGACCGCCTCGTCGGCCATCGCCTCGTCGCCCTCGGCCTCTGCCATTTCGAGCAGCTCGACGGTATCCGCCAGTTCGCCCTCGATCGCGCGCGTCGCGGTGATCGCCTCGTCGAGCCGTCGGCGTTCGCGCATCACATCCTGCGCGGCCTTGGGGTCGTCCCACAGCGTCGGATCCTCGACGCGCGCATTGAGTTCGTCGAGCCGGCGCAGCGCACGGTCCCAGTCGAGGAAGCGGCGGAGCAGCGCGAGCGCGTCGTTGATCTTGTCGGCATTGGCCTGCGCTTCGGCGCGCATCTTCTTTCTCCGGTATCAATAAAAACCGTCATGCCAGCGAAGGCTGGCATCCAGGCGATCTTCGTTTCCTGTCATCGCCTGGGCCCCTGCCTGCGTAGGGACGACACTTATCTGGTGTCGCAGGAAGCCCTAGTAAATCCCGTCCTGACTTTGCAAGAACTCGCTGTCGTTCGCCGGCCGGGCAGTGGCGTTGCGTATGGCGCTGGCGCGCTCTTCGGCCTTCTTCGCCTGGGCGACCTCTTCGCGGCGGATCGAGCGGCGCGGCTCGCTTTCGGGCTTGAACGCTTCCCATATCACCGCGGCCTTCGCCTCGTCCGTGGGCCAGGCGCCGAAAACCTTGCGTCCCGAGCGTCGGTCGATGCGGACCATGCGGATGCCCTCGGGCGCGCGGAAGGGCACCACGGGCATGTCCTTCATCGCCTTTTGCGCGAACTGCTTGAAGATCGGTGCCGCAAGCGTGCCGCCCTGCGCATAGCCGCCCATCGGGCGTGGCTGGTCGAAGCCCATATAGACGCCCGCCACCAGATCGGCCGAGCCGCCGACGAACCACACGTTGGTCGGGCCCGAGGAGGTGCCCGTCTTGCCGAAGAGCGGCCGGTTAAGATCGCGCAGCACGGTCGCGGTACCGCGCTGGATCACGCCCTCGAGGATATGGACCATCTGGTAGGCGGTCATGGGGTCGAGCGCCTGTTTGCGGCGCAGGGCGGGGCGCGGCATCGCCTTGCCGTCCCAATCTTTCATGTTGCAACGATCGCACGGGCGCGTGTCCGCCTTGAAGATCACCTTGCCGTGGCGGTCCTGGACATAGTCGATCAGCGTGGGGCTGAGCGCCTTGCCGTTGTTCGCCAGGATCGAATAGGCGTTGGTCAGCCGCATCACGGTCGTGTCGCCCGCGCCGAGCGCGATCGCGAGCACCGCGGGATAATTCTTGCCCGGCTGGCTCACACCCAGCGCGGCGGCGGTCTTCACCACCTTGTCCATGCCTGTCTGCGAGGCGGCGCGCACCGTCATCAGGTTACGCGACTGCTCGAGTCCCCAGCGCATCGTCTGTGGACCCGCGCCGCGCATGTTGCCGAAGTTGCGGAAACATTTCTGGCCCAGTCGCGCGCCCTGATAGACGCAGAACGGACCGTCGACGATGATCGAGGCGGGGGTCATCCCGCTGTCGAGCGCCGCCGAATAGGCGATCGGCTTGAAGGTCGAACCCGGCTGGCGTTCGGCCTGCGTCGCGCGGTTGTAGCTCTGGATGCGCGAATCGAAACCGCCCTGCATCGCGAGCACCTGACCGGTATGCGGGTTCTGCGCGACCATCCCGCCCGAGATTTCCGGGATGTTGCGCAGCGCATAGGCGCCGCCTTCCTTCGCCACCGCGATGATGTCGCCGGGTTTCAGCGCCTGAAATGCGGGCCGGCCGGTGCCGCGCCTGGGCATCTGCGCATAGCCCGAGGGCAGTGTGCCCGTGCTGCCATTGGCGAAGCCCAGTTCGGCGCTGCTGCTCGTCTTGGAGAGCACGACCGCGGCTTCCCAGTTCTGATAGCCGATGCCGATGTTGGTCGCGAGCAGGTTGCGGTTCCACGCATCGCCCACTTCGATCGGCTTCTTGTTGATCGGGCCGCTCCAGCCCTTGCCGCGATCATAGCGGATCAGGCCCGCGCGCAGCGCTTCGGTCATATATTCCTGTACCGCAGGGTTGAGCGAGGTGCGCACCCACAGGCCGCCGGAATAGACGCTGTGCTTGTTCTTGCCGCCCTCGTCGCTCTCGCCGAACTTCTCGATCAGCTGGCGGCGGACTTCCTCGATGAAATAGCCGCCGACGCGCTCGTAGCGGCGGCCCACATAGGGCAGCAGGCCCAGCGGCTGCGCCTGCGCGCTGCGCATCTGCGCCTCGTTGATGAAGCCGTTGCGCTTCATCTCGCCCAACACCCAGTTGCGGCGCGCGATCGCCTTGTCGACATTGGCGGCGCGGCTGTAGGTCGACGGCGCCTTGGGCAGGATCGCAAGGAATGCCATCTCGTGAAGCTCGAGTGCCTCGACATCCTTGTCGAAATAGGCGCGCGCGGCGGCCTGCACGCCGAAGCTGTTCCGGCCGAGCGCGATCTGGTTGAGGTAGAGCTCCATGATCTGCTCTTTGGTGAGCACCGATTCGATCCGCTTGGCGAGAAACGCCTCCTTGATCTTGCGGACATAGCTGAGTTCGTTGGTGAGCAGCAGGTTCTTCGCCACCTGCTGCGTGATCGTCGACGCGCCGACGGGACGACCAGAATTGGTGAGGTTGGTGAAGATCGCGGTGATGATGCCGGGATAGTCGAGCCCGCCATGAGAGAAGAAGGTGCGGTCCTCCGCCGCCAGGAACGAGTTCACGAGTTGGGGCGGATATTCGTCGAAACTCAGCTGCACCCGGCGCTCGCGCGCATAGCTGTGGACGGGCGCGCCGTCGATCGAACGGACATTGGTGGGCAGCGGCGGTTCGTAGGTCAGCAGCGCATCCGCCGAGGGCAGGCTGCGCGCGAAGATCACCCAGAGCAGCATGATCGCGAGCAGCCCGGCCAGCGCCAGATAGGCGAGGATGCGCACCCAGCGCTTGCCCCACCACGGCCGCAGCCGGTCGAGCAACCCGCTCGCCTCACGCTTCAACCGGTAACTGAAATTCTCGGACGCCGCTTCGGTCATAGGCTTTCGGCTCTAGCAAGTTTTGACGGCTTTGCCAGCCGACTCCGCGCACCCGGTCGCAAAGTCGGGGCGACCACACGCACGGGTAAACGGCTCCCGTCCCCGATTCGGCCGCGCGCTCTTCGCGCCATATTGTTCTGCGAAACCAATGCCTGGCGCTGCGGGGGAGCAAGCGAACATGTCGATCGTGCTTGCCGTTCTTCTTCAGGCCGTTGCCGGCAAGGTTGCCCCTTTGAGGGACGCCGATTTCGACCTGCGCGATGTTGAGGCCAACGCGCCGCGTGAGCAGCCGCTCGATGCCCGGTGCGCGCGCGACGACGGTGATGAGGGCGAGATCATAGTCTGTGCCCAAGCCATCGGCCCTGCGAAATATCGGCTGTCCGATGTCGGCGCCGACGCGGCTGAGCCATTATTGCCCAACGCCGAGATCGGCCTTTTCGGCAATGTCCGCGGTTCGGCCAACGTCCAGTCCATTGGCAAGTTCAATTCACCCTCGGCGATGGTCACCGTAAAGGTGCCGTTCTGAGTTCGTGCTTCAGTCGCGGAGCGCTCCGCGTGCCAGGTATGTCTCTATCGCGCGCGCGCTACCGCGGGCGATGCGCGCGCGACCCTGTTCGGAGAAGATGAATCTGGTGTCCGCCTCGTTGCTCAGATAGCCCGTCTCGAACAGTGCCGAGGGCATATCGGGCGCCTTCAGGACGACCAGCGAGGCGAAGCGATGCCAGAGGTTGCGAAACGGCATATAGGGCGCGGCCTCGCGGTGCAGCAGATCGACGAAGCGCGTCGAGGCGTCCATCGTCTCGCGCTGCGACAGGTCTATCAGGATGGCGTTCACCGTCTGGCTCTGGCGCCCGAGATTGACGCCGTTGAGCATGTCGGCGCTATTCTCGCGTGCCGCGAGCCGCGCGGCCTCGCGGTCCGAGGCCAGTTCGGACAGTGTATAGATCGTTGCGCCGCTCGCCTCGGGATTTTCGGCGCTGTCGGCGTGGATCGAAAGGAACAGGTCGGCCTTCAATTGCCGCGCGATCTCATAGCGCTGCGGCAGCGCTATGAACTGGTCGTCATCGCGGGTGAGCGCGACGCGGACGCGGCCGGAACGAACCAGCTCGTCGCGGATCGCGCGCGCGATCGCAAGCGTCGCCGCCTTTTCGCGCTGGTCGGTATAGGGTGAGAGCGCGCCGGGGTCGTGCCCGCCATGCCCCGCATCGATGACGACGAGCGGGCGGCCTTCGGGTCCCTCGGCCTTGGGCAGCGGCGGGGCGGGAC
>NZ_JBYSXE010000081.1:0-8793 GCF_058781925.1 Sphingobium sp. FW306-1B-F04DB
TAAATGACCGGAAATCGTGGGTTTGTGATGGTGGAGCCGAGGGGGATCGAACCCCTGACCTCTACAATGCCATTGTAGCGCTCTCCCAGCTGAGCTACGGCCCCGAAACCATCGTCGCCGCCCTGGGTGGTGCGGCGCTGAGGCGCTGCCCTCTATGATGGCAGCGCCTGCTTGGCAAGACGTTAAATCAATTATTCGCGTCGTCGTCGTCGTCGGACGTATCCACTCCTAGATCGTCGTCGCCACCGAGATCGACATCGTCGTCGGGCGAATCGGCCTCGTCGGAATCGACGTCGATATCCAGATCGTCATCGGCCAGCACCGCGTCGTCCGCGGTCTTGCCTTCGACTTCCGGCTTGGGCGCGTCATAGGGAAGCGGCTGCTTCGACTTCAGCACGGGCTCGGGATACCAGTTGTTCCCGCATTCGATGCAGGTGACGGGCTCGTCCTTGGTCAGATCGTAAAAGCGGGTACCGCATTTCGGACAGGTCCGCTTGGTGCCCCATTCAGGCTTCACCATGTGCTGCCTCAGCCTCCAGAATAAGTGAAAACAGCGGGTCATCGCATCATCGATGCCCCGCCAAACGCCGCGCGCCTTGCCATAGCGAAACGCCGCTGTCAAAAGCCTGCGCTCACTCCAGCCGGAATGCACGCTTTCCCGATGATTTCAGCCACGCCCCAGCCCGCCTCCTTCGCCGCGCCCGGACCGCTCAGGGGACGCGTGCGCGTGCCCGGCGACAAGTCTATCTCGCACCGCTCGCTGATGCTGTCGGCTCTCGCGGTCGGAAAGAGCACGGTGCGGGGGCTGCTCGAAGGGGAGGATGTGCTTGCGACCGCTGCCGCGATGCGCGCCATGGGCGCCACGATCGAGCGCAGCGCGGATGGCATCTGGACGATCCACGGCGTGGGCGTAGGCGGGCTGCTCCAGCCCGCCACGGCGCTCGACATGGGCAACAGCGGCACCTCGACCCGCCTGTTGATGGGGCTCGTCGCGAGCCACCCGATCACCGCCACATTCATGGGTGATGAATCGCTTTCGGGTCGTCCGATGGGCCGCGTGATCGATCCGCTGAGCCTGATGGGCGCCGAATTCAATGCGAGCCCCGGTGGCCGCCTGCCGCTGATGGTGCGCGGCCTGTGCCCCGCGGTCCCGATCGAATACCGGCTGCCCATGGCGTCGGCGCAGGTCAAGTCGGCGATCCTGCTGGCGGGACTCAACACGCCCGGCATCACGCGCGTGATCGAGCCCGTGGCGACGCGCGACCATAGCGAGCGGATGCTGACCGGCTTCGGCGCCGAGCTGACCGTGGAGACCGACGCCGACGGCGCGCGCGTTATCGCGATCCGCGGCGAGGCCGAGTTGAAGCCGCAGGACATCATCGTCCCCGGCGACCCTTCCTCCGCCGCCTTCCTGATCGTGGCGGCGCTGCTCGTGCCCGGATCCGACGTCATCATCGAGAATGTCGGGATCAACCCGACGCGCGCGGGGCTGATCGAGGTGCTGCAGGCGATGGGCGGCGACATCACCCTGATCGACGAACGCAACGTCGGCGGCGAACCCGTCGCCGACCTGCACGTTCGCCATTCCGCGCTGACGGGCATCGAAATCGATCCCGTGGTTGCGCCGTCGATGATCGACGAGTTCCCGATTCTCTTCGTCGCTGCCGCGCTTGCCAGCGGCCGGACGGTCACGCGCGGGCTGGAAGAGCTGCGCGTCAAGGAGTCCGACCGGATTGCATTGATGGCTGAGGGACTTGCCGCAATCGGGGCACGTGTCACCGAGACCGAGGACGGCATGATCGTCGATGGAAGCGGCGGTGACCCTCTGCCCGGCGGGGCGCCAATCGCCGCAAAACTCGATCATCGTATCGCAATGAGCTTTGCGGTGGCTGGACTTGTTTCAGCGGTGAACGTCATGGTCGACGACATGACCCCCGTTGCAACAAGCTTCCCCCAATTCACTGCGCTGATGACCTCGCTGGGCGCGCAGATTTCATGATCATCGCGGTCGACGGCCCGGCAGCATCGGGCAAGGGCACCATCGCGCGTGCGCTCGCAAAGCACTATCATCTGCCGCATCTCGATACGGGGCTGCTCTATCGCGCGGTCGCGTTCGGCGTGGTCAGCGAAGGCAATGATCCCGAGAGCGAGGCCGACACGCTGGCAGCGTGCGACTTCGCGGATACGCTGCTCGAAAACCCTGAACTCAAGAGTGAGGAGATCGGCCGCGTCGCTTCGATCGTCTCTGCGCACCCGCTGGTCCGCGCCGCGCTGATCAAGCGCCAGCGCGCCTTTGCACAGCAGCCCGGCGGCGCGGTGCTCGACGGGCGAGACATCGGTACGGTGATCGCCCCCGATGCCGACGCCAAGCTGTTCATCACAGCCACGCCGCAGACGCGCGCCCGGCGTCGCCACGCCGAAATGCAGAAAGCGGGCAGCACGATGAGCTATGACCGCATCCTGGCCGATCTGCGCACACGCGACCGGCGTGACATGATGCGCGATGCGGCGCCGCTGGCGCAGGCGCCCGATGCGTACTTGCTCGACACCAGCTATCTCTCTATAGACGCCGCCGTCCAGCGCGCGATTGCGCTTGTGGACGGACGTATCAAGGCCAAGCTTGCGAGCTGAGCCTGGACTGCGAAACGCGAGGCGCGAAGGGGCCGGCAATGAAAGCCGGCGCTCTTGACGCGCCCTTTTCGCTTTCCGCGATGCGGGCGGCCACAGCAATCTCGCGCGCGGGATGCCGTCTGGGCGTGCGGCCCTTGCGGCACTTCTGGTCAAGACCGCCGGAGACAACCGGCTGGCCGGAAAATGTAAGAAAGACAGGAACCAACCATGGCCTCATCGGCACAACCCACGCGCGACGATTTCGCCGCGCTTCTCAATGAATCGCTCGGCGGCGAGAACGAAAGCTTCGAAGGCCGCGTCGTCAAGGGCACCGTTACCGGAATTGAAAACGACATGGCCGTCATCGACGTCGGCCTGAAGTCGGAAGGCCGCGTGCCGCTACGCGAATTCGCGGCGCCGGGCCAGAAGGCCGACCTCAAGGTCGGCGACGAAGTCGAGGTTTATGTCGACCGCGTCGAGAACGTCCATGGCGAAGCCATGCTGTCGCGCGATCGCGCGCGCCGCGAAGCCGCCTGGGACAAGCTCGAAGCCGAGTTCACCGAGAGCGCGCGCGTCGAAGGCGTCATCTTCGGCCGCGTCAAGGGCGGCTTCACCGTCGACCTCAACGGCGCCGTGGCGTTCCTGCCCGGCTCGCAGGTCGATATCCGCCCCGTGCGCGACGTCACGCCGCTCATGGACATCCCCCAGCCCTTCCAGATCCTCAAGATGGACCGTCGCCGCGGCAACATCGTGGTGTCGCGCCGCGCGATCCTCGAGGAAACCCGCGCCGAGCAGCGTTCGGGCCTGATCCAGACGCTGACCGAAGGCCAGGTCATCGAGGGCGTCGTCAAGAACATCACCGATTACGGTGCGTTCGTCGACCTGGGCGGCATCGACGGCCTGCTGCACGTCACCGACCTCAGCTACAAGCGGATCAACCACCCGTCCGAGATGATCAACATCGGCGACACGGTGAAGGTCCAGATCATCCGCATCAACCGCGACACGCAGCGCATCTCGCTCGGCATGAAGCAGCTCGAGAGCGATCCGTGGGAAGGCGCGTCGGCCAAGTACCCGATGGGCGCCAAGCTCACCGGCCGCGTGACCAACATCACCGAATATGGTGCGTTCGTCGAGCTCGAAGCGGGCATCGAGGGCCTGGTTCACGTCTCCGAAATGAGCTGGACCAAGAAGAACGTCCACCCCGGCAAGATCGTGTCGACCAGCCAGGAAGTCGACGTCGTCATCCTCGAGGTCGACGAGGACAAGCGTCGCATCTCGCTCGGCCTCAAGCAGGCGATCAACAACCCGTGGGAAGCCTTTGCGGCTGCGCACCCGGTCGGCTCGACCGTCGAGGGCGAAGTCAAGAACGCCACCGAGTTCGGCCTGTTCATCGGCCTCGACGGCGATGTGGACGGCATGGTGCACATGTCGGACATCGCCTGGGGGATCTCGGGCGAGGACGCGCTCAACCTGCACCGCAAGGGCGAGACCGTCCAGGCGATCGTTCTCGACATCGACGTCGAGAAGGAGCGCATCTCGCTCGGCATGAAGCAGCTTGAAAAGGGTGCGCCCGCCGTTGGCGGCGTGGCCGCCGCTTCGGGCCTCAACAAGAACGAGGTCGTCACCGTCACCATCCTCGAAGTCCGCGACGGCGGCCTCGAGGTTCAGGTCGGCGAGGACGGCGCCACGGGCTTCATCAAGCGCACCGACCTTGGCCGCGACCGCGACGAGCAGCGCCCCGAGCGCTTCCAGGTCGGCCAGAAGATGGATGCGATGGTGACCGGCTTCGATCGTTCGAAGAAGCCCACCTTCTCGGTCAAGGCGATGCAGATCGCCGAAGAGAAGCAGGCGGTTGCGCAGTACGGTTCGTCCGACTCGGGTGCGTCGCTCGGCGACATCCTCGGCGAAGCGCTCAAGGCACGCTCGGAAGAGAAGAAGTAAGTTACGGAAAAATTACGCGCCGCCGTCGACGCAACCATGCGCCGGCGGCGGTTTTTTTGTATCTTTACAACAACCTGTTGCAGCGCGGCGTCAGCCCCTGTCGCGGAAGCGCGCTGATTGGTCGCTGAAGCGCCGGACAAGGGCTTGCAAATAAACCGAAATCCGGCACAAACTCGCAGGCGTTGACGCCGGAAGTGGGAGCCAGCGTCAGCCAACCAGAATGCCTGCGTAATCGGGCGCCACCCGGTGTTCGAGGGTCCCGTCGGGCCGCCGGATGCCATATGGGGAACAGCCATGATCCGTTCCGAACTCGTCCAGAAGCTCGCTGCGGAAAACTCGGGTCTCTCCGTCAAGGATGTCGAACACATCGTCGATGTGTTCTTCGACGAAATCACTGCGCGGCTCGCCAATGGGGGGCGGGTCGAACTCAGGGGTTTCGGGGCATTCTCGACACGTGCAAGGTCGGCCCGCACGGGCCGCAATCCGCGCACGGGAGCCGCCGTTGACGTCGACGCAAAACGTGTGCCCTATTTCAAGCCGGGCAAGGAAATGCGCGAACGCCTCAACATGTAACTGCGAGACGCCCACCGCACGGCGCCCGCCCCCCACGGGCAGGAACGGTGCGGTGGGTCGCGGAAGCGCTCAGGTCTTGAGCCGGTAGCCGGTCTTGAAGATCCACCAGATCACGCCAAGGCACAGCGCGAAAAAGCCCAGCGTCGCAGCCATGCTGATCTCCACGCTGACATCGCCCTTGCCGTAGAAGCTCCAGCGGAAGCCGCTGATCAGATAGACGATCGGGTTGAACAGCGTCACCGTCCGCCACGCCGCGGGCAGCATGTCGATCGAATAGAATGCCCCGCCGAGGAAGGTCAGCGGCATGACGACCAGGAGCGGGATCACCTGAAGCTGCTCGAAGCTCTTCGCCCAGATACCGATGATGAAGCCGAACAGGCAGAAGGTCGTCGCGATCAGCACGAAGAAGGCCGCGGTCCAGAACGGGTGGAGGACCTGGACGTCCACGAAGAAATTGGCGGTGATCAGGATCACCAGCCCGACGATCATCGACTTGGTCGCAGCCGCGCCGACATAGGCGAGCACTGTCTCGAATGCGGAGATCGGCGCCGAAAGCAGCTCGTAGATCGTTCCCGACCATTTGGGCATGTAGATGCCGAAACTGGCGTTGAAGATGCTCTCGGTGAACATCGACAGCATGATGAGGCCGGGCACGATGAACGCGCCATAGGGCACGCCACCGATCTCGGTCATCCGCGATCCGATCGCCGATCCGAAGACGATGAAATAGAGCGAGGTGGTGATCACGGGCACGAGCAGGCCCGTGAGCAGCGTCCGCCGGAAACGGTGTAGCTCGAACGTGTAGATCGCCCAGACGCCGCGCGCGTTGAAGCCCATCATTTCTCTCCCTTGCGGTCGCTGACCAGCCCGACGAAAATCTCCTCGAGCGAGCTCTGGCGCGTGTTGAGGTCCTTGAAGGCGATGCCGAGATCGCTCATCTGGCGGAGCAGCGAGGGGACCCCGGTGCGCTCGGCATTGGCGTCGAATTGATATTCGAGTTCATGCCCGTCGGCCTTCAGCGTCAGCGGCCAGTCGGCAAGCCCGGACGGGACGGTCTCCATCACCTCGGACAGGTTGAGCGTCAGCGTCTTCTTGCCGAGCTTCTTCATCAGCACGGTCTTTTCCTCGACGAGAATGAGTTCGCCCTTGTTGATGACGCCGACGCGATCGGCCATTTCCTCGGCCTCCTCGATATAGTGCGTGGTCAGGATGATCGTGACGCCGTTCTCGCGGAGCTGGTGGACGAGCCCCCACATGTCGCGCCTCAGTTCGACGTCGACGCCCGCAGTGGGCTCGTCGAGGAAGAGGATGTCGGGCTCATGGCTCAGCGCCTTGGCGATCATCACGCGGCGCTTCATGCCGCCTGACAGCTCCATGATCTTGTTGTTGCGCTTGTCCCAGAGCGTCAGGTCCTTGAGGATCTTCTCGACATAGGCGGCGTCGCGCGGCTTGCCGAACAGCCCGCGGCTGAAGTTCACGGTGTCTATGACGCGCTCGAACTGGTCGGTGTGCAGTTCCTGCGGCACCAGCCCGATCCTCGTCCGCGCGGCGCGATAGTCGCGCAATATGTCGTGGCCGTCGGCAAGCACCGTCCCCGTCGAAGGCGTGACGATGCCGCAGACGATGCTGATCATCGTCGTCTTGCCCGCGCCATTGGGCCCGAGCAGCGCGAAGATCTCACCCTTGCGGATTTCGAGATCGACGCTCTTCAGCGCCTGGAAACCGCCCGCATAGGTCTTGGACAATCCGGCAATCTTGATCACGGCTTCCCCGCTCGCGCCGGCATAGCCTCCGCCGGGCGCGCTTCCGTTGCTCTGGGGATCGGCGGCACGCATATATTTCTCTCCCGGACCTTGATGCGCAGATATCAGCCCGTTGCGGCACCGCTACAAGTTCAAGCGCACTTGAGATCAACAAGAAATTCTGGTTCGGTGGCAAGCATGTTCCATTATCTGACCATCGGCGAGGTATCACGCCGCAGCGGCATCGCGCCCTCGGCGCTGCGCTATTACGAGGATCGCGGGCTGATCGCTTCGGAAAGGCTCAATTCGGGGCACCGGCGCTATCCGCGCGCGGTGCTGCGCCGCGTCGCCTTCATCGTCTTCGCGCAGCGCGTGGGCTTGAGCCTCGAGGAGATCGGCGCCGAGCTCGGCAAGCTCCCGCCCGACCACACGCCCAAGGGCAAGGACTGGGCGAAGCTATCGAGCAGCTGGACCGCACGGATCGACGCGCAGATCGCCGAACTCGAAAGGCTGAAGCAGGGCCTGACGGGGTGCATCGGCTGCGGCTGCCTGTCGGTCGAATCCTGCTACCTGTCCAATCCCGAGGATCGCGCCGCGCGACTGGGGCCGGGAGCACGCTACTGGCTCGGCGACCCCCGCCCGTCCGAAGAGGCTTGACCCGCGCGGCCTTATGCGCCTTTGTCGCGCCCACGCGGATGTGGCGAAATCGGTAGACGCAGCGGACTTAAAATCCGTTTCCCGTTCGGGAGTGCGGGTTCAAGTCCCGCCATCCGCACCACTTAGAAAAAGCTCACTTTTATCGACGGCGGCGCTTTGCCTTTCGCGCATCCGTTCCGACAAATCATTCCGACACCATTCTGACAGATCGTTCTCTTTGCGAATCTATCTAGCCCGACTATGACGTTGAAATGGAGACGCGGGATCCGACGGAAATCATTGCCGATGCACTTCAATCCTCGCGTCAAATCCGGCTGGGGCGGGGTGTGGTCGGCAAAACTGGCCACATCGCCTTAGGGTCCGGACCCATAAACAGGATTCCCAAAGCCGCTTGCATGTGATTCAGGCTCCTGGATTGCAGGAGTGTGGAGTTGAGCGAGTTCTGGTTGAGTGAGGCGCAGTTTGAGCGGCTTCGGCCGCTGCTGCCGAACAAAGTGCGCGGTGTGGCGCGGGTGGATGATCGCCGGGTGATCAGCGGGATCATCCATGTCGTGAAGTCGGGCGGGCGCTGGGTCGACGTGCCGGCCTGTTATGGACCGAGGAAGACGCTCTACAACCGGTTCGTGCGCTGGGCGGACAAGGGCATCTGGCAAGATCTGTTCCATACCCTTGCGGCTGCCGGTGGCCCGCCCGCCGAGATCCTGATCGACAGCACCCACATGAAGGCGCACCGCTCCGCGGCGGGCGGAAAAGGGGGGCGCTCGTCCAGGCGATCGGGATCAGCCGGGGCGGTCGCAACAGCAAGCTCCACGCGCTCACCGACGGCGAAGGCCGACCGCTCCGCTTCCTCCTGACCGCAGGCCAGGTCGCCGATTGCAAGGCTGCCACTGCGCTATTGAGCGATCTCGCGCCCGGCACCATCGTGCTCGCCGACAAGGCCTATGACAGCAATGCGATCCGCGATCTGATCGAGGGTCAGGGTGCTGTGCCCAACATCCCGTCCAAGGCCAATCGGCGCTGGAAAAGCTGCTTCTCGAAGACGCTCTACAAAGGGCGCAACGCCGTCGAGCGCATGTTCTGCCGCCTCAAGGACTATCGCCGTATCGCCACCCGCTACGACAAGCTGGCCGCCCACTTCCTCGGCGCAATCTGCCTCGCCGCCGCCGTCACATGGTGGTTATGAGTCCCGACCCTAGTCATCTGAATCTGAAGTTCGGCTCATTGTTTTTTGGCAGAAGCGTTTGACGGAGGCGAGGATTTCGTCTGC
>NZ_JBYSXE010000082.1:0-7933 GCF_058781925.1 Sphingobium sp. FW306-1B-F04DB
GGACGCGGCACTCATGGGGCAGGTCTGTAAGGCGGGTTACCGCCCCGTGGAAGCCCCGGCGTGCCGCGTCCGCGGGTCAGGCGCGCGCGGTCTGGCCGAACAGTATCTGCCGGGCCTTCTGCGCCTCTTCGCTGTCGGCTTCGAGCGGTTTGCGCAGTTCCTCGCCGACCGCCTTGCCCTTGACGAAACTGTCGCGCGCGCCGCACAGGGCGTGCCAGCGCTTGAGGTGCGGGAACTCGTTGAGGTCCTGGCCCTGGCTTTCGGGGAGGACCCACGGCCAGATCGCGAAATCGGCGATCGAGAGGTCGCCCGCAACGAATTCGCGATCGGCGAGGCGCGTGTCGAGCACGCCATAGAGCCGGTTGACCTCATTGGTGTAGCGCGTCGCGCCATATTCGGTGCGGTTGGGATCGGGTTCGAACTTTGGGGCGTAGTTGCGGAAATGATGCGCCTGCCCCGCCATCGGGCCGAGCCCGCCCATCTGCCACATCAGCCAGCTTTCGACCTCGGCACGCTCGCGCAAATTGGCGCCGCCGAACAGGCCGGTCTTGCGCGAGAGATAGAGCAGGATCGCGCCGCTTTCGAACACGGAGATCGGATGCCCGTCGGGACCGTTGGGGTCGACGATCGCGGGCATGCGGTTGTTGGGACTGATCTTGAGGAATTCGGGCGCGAACTGCTCGCCCTCGCCGATATTGACGGTGTGGATCTTGTAGGGAAGCCCCATCTCCTCGAGCGCGATGGTGATCTTCCAGCCATTGGGGGTCGGCCAGTAATAGAGGTCGATTGGCATTTCATTCTCCCGTGTCGGGGTTACGCTCCACACCCGGCTGAGGATATAGGAAGGCGAGTTGCCGCCGCCAGTCCCCCACATGGGTTGATCGTGCGGCGCATTGCGATAAGCCCTGAGCCATGACGACCGCACAGACCCTGCTCGACAGCGACTTCGCGCTGCTCTCCGATCTCATCACGGCGCATGCAGCCGAACGCCCCGATGCGACCGCGCTGGTCGATGAGGACCAGAGGCTGAGCTATGCCGAAGTCGATGCGATGGTCGACCGCATCGCCGCGGCGCTGCAGCGCGACGGGCTGAAGCGGGGGCAGGCGGTCGCGATCGGCGCGATGCCCTCGGTCAACTACGCGCTCGTCTTCCTCGGTGCTTTGCGCGCGGGTGGGGCGGCGACGCCGCTCACCGCATCCGCTTCGCCCGCCGCGCTGGCGGGGATGATCGCCGACTGCGGCAGCGAGCATCTGTTCCTCGACGCCGAAATGGCCGAGACGCTCGAAGGTATCGCGCTGCCCGCACATGTCGATCGCATCGCGCTCGACGTCAGCACCGCGGGGACGCCGTTCGAGGGCTGGATCGAGGACGAGGGTGCGAAGCCCGCGCGCGTCGACATCGGCCCAGACGATCCGTTCAACATCATCTATTCGAGCGGGACGACGGGCAACCCCAAGGGCATCGTCCAGTCGCACCGGATGCGCTGGGGCCATATCCGCCGCGCGGGCGCTTCGGGCTATGGGCGGGACGCGGTGACGCTGATCGCGACCCCGCTTTATTCGAACACGACGCTCGTCGCCTTCGTGCCGACGCTCGCGCATGGCGGCACCGCGGTGATCATGCGCAAGTTCGACGCGCGGCGCTTCCTCGAGCTGTCGCAGGCCGAGCATGTGACGCACGCGATGCTGGTGCCCGTCCAGTACAAAAGGCTGATGGAGTGGCCCGATTTCGACGATTTCGACCTCAGCTCGTATCGTGTGAAGTTCTGCACCAGCGCGCCGTTTTCGGCGGCATTGAAGGCCGACATCCTTGCGCGCTGGCCGGGCGCGCTCGTCGAATATTACGGGATGACCGAGGGTGGCGGGACGTGCATCCTGCTCGCGCACGAGCATCCCGACAAGCTCGACACCGTCGGCCGTGCCGCGCCGGGGCACGACATCCGGGTGATCGACGGCGCTGGCAACGAGCTGCCGCCGGGCGAGAAGGGCGAGGTGGTCGGGCGCTCGGAGGCGATGATGACGGGGTATCACAACAAGCCCGACCAGACGCGCGACGCCGAATGGTTCGACCCGCAGGGCAACCGTTTCATCCGGACGGGCGATATTGGCGCGTTCGACGCGGACGGCTTCCTGACGCTGCTCGGCCGCGCCAAGGACATGATCATTTCGGGCGGGTTCAACATCTATCCCGGCGACCTCGAGGAGGCGCTGATGGCGCATGACGATGTCGCCGAGGTCGCGGTCGTCGGCGCGCCGTCCGAGGACTGGGGCGAGACGCCCGTCGGCTTCGTCGTGGCGGCGCCCGGCCGGACGCCCGATCCCGAGGCACTGCGCCAGTTCGCCAATGCGCGGCTGGGCAAGACGCAGCGCTTGTCGGCGGTGCACGTCATCGACGCGATGCCGCGCAGCGAGATCGGCAAGATATTGAAGCGCGAGCTGCGCGAAAGACTCGAACGATGAGCTTCACGATCGATGCGGTGATGACGGGCAAGGCGCGCGTCTTTGGCGACAAGGGCGAGCCGAGCGCGATCGCCAAGACACGCGTCGAGGGCGCGCGGCATGTCGGCCTTCTCGGCATCGAGGGCGACGAGCAGGCCGACCTTTCGGTGCATGGCGGCCCCGACAAGGCGATCCACCATTATCCGCGCGATCATTATCCCTTCTGGGCCGAAACGCTCGACGGGCATCAACTGCTCGGCACGCCCGGCGCCTTTGGCGAGAATATCTCGACCACAGGGCTAATTGAGACCGAGGCGTGCATCGGCGACCGCTACCGGCTCGGCAGCGCGCTGGTCGAGATCAGCCAGGGGCGCCAGCCCTGCTGGAAGCTCGGCCACCGCTTCGGCATCGCAAGCCTGCCCGCGACGGTGGTGAAGACGCGGCGCAGCGGCTGGTATTACCGCGTGATCGAGGAGGGGCAGGTGATCGCGGGCGACACGCTGGCGCTCGTCGAACGCCCACTGCCACAATGGACCGTTGAACGCGTCTTCGCGCTGCTGATCGGCGGCGAGGGGAAGAATGATCCCGAAGCGCTGCGCGTGCTCGAACATTGCGACGCACTTGCCGAAAACTGGCGCAAGCGCGCGGCGAAGCTGCTTGCGGTTGCGTCGCATCACAAGCCGCCACGTCCTTGATGGAAGCAGCGCCCGACGACCTCGATTTTTCCGTCAGTCTTGCGGCGGATCGGGTTCGACCGGCATCGGCGCGACGAGATCAGCGGCAGGCTTCGCCGCATCGTCGTGCCGCCCGTGCAGCGCGTCGATCTCGGCCTGGCGCCTCTGCAGATAATATTCGCGCGTGGCCGCGTAGGGCGTTTTGGGCCCGGCACGCAGCTGCTTGCGCTGCTCGTCGAATTCGGCGCGCTCGTCGATCGAGCCGACGACATAGGCCGACACCACATAGGTGGGCTCGTTGAACGGCTTGCCGACGGCCATGGGCAGCACGAGCTTGTCGATCCAGCTGCCGGTCAGGTCGCGCAGCGTGGTCGGTCCGACCAGCGGCAGGTAGAAATAGGGGCCCGGCTTCACGCCATAATAGCCCATAGTGTTCGCAAAACCGTTGGGGCGGCGCGGCAGCTTGAAGGGCCGCTTTTTGGCGACGTCGAGCAGCCCGGCCACGCCGATCGTCGAATTGATCGTAAAGCGGCCGAGTGTTTCCGCCGCCTTGCCGGGCTTGAGCTGTAACAGGAAGTTGAGCGACGCGACGGGCTCGGTCAGATTGCCGAGAAAGTTGCGCAGGCCGCTGCGGATGGGGTTGGGCACACCATCCTTGTAGGCACGCGCGACCGGGCCGATGACGGCCTTGTCGACGGAATCGATGGCCTTGAACGACGTGATGTTGACCTGCTGCAACGGATCGCCCGGCGGAGCTTTCGGCGTCGCCGTCACCACGATTTCCTCCGCTGCGGAGGGCTCGGACGGTTCGGTCGGCAGCACAGGCGCCGCCTGATCACCTGCGGCCGAAACAGCCTCGGCGATCGGTGCCTCGGGCGGTGTCGCGCCCGGATCCATGGGCGCGCCCGCAAGCAGCGCCAGGGCGACGAATGTCGACACGCTCATGCGCTTTTCCTCCAACGCCGCCGATCGACGATCATGGGCGACGCCGCCGGATGGTGCATGGGGGAAAATGCCGCGGCGCACATGGCCGGGATCATTCGGTCAGACTCGACATTGAACGCGACACTCCTACTCTGGCACCCGCCCGAAATGTCTCGGGCGGGTGCCAATGGCGCGTCCGCTGGCAGAAAATATCGCGTCGGTAAAGGGGCGCGCGTGATGATGCGCCGCGCGCGCGGTGATCAGTGAAAGGGGGGCGTGGCGCATCCCTTGCTCGGGATCACCACGCGCCTCACCCGCATCGGGCTATGATTTAGAGCATTGCACCGGAAATCGGGTTCAGTGCTCCTGCGAAAGCAGGAGTCCATCTGTCCGGGCGACGTGTTGTTTGCAGCATGGGCTCCGGGTCAAGCCCGGAGCACGATATGGATGTGGATCGGATCTGGCGCACGCCGCTCTAGTTGAACCGCCCCTTGGCCGCGGCCTTTTCGGCGAGCAGCGGGGCGACCGCGAAGCCGTGCTTCTCGAGGCCCGCCTTGATCTTGTCGAGGCCCTCGAGGTCGGCCCAGAACATCGGGCCGCCGCGATAGACGGGCCAGCCATAGCCGTAGATCCAGACGACATCGATGTCCGACGCGCGCTGCGCCATCTTTTCCTCGAGGATCAGCGCGCCCTCGTTGACCATCGTGTAGAGCGTGCGCTCGATGATTTCCTCGTCGCTGATCTCGCGCTTGGTGGCGCCGGATTTCGCGGCGAAATCGTCGATGATCTGCTGCACCTCGGCCGAGGGGCTCGGGTTACGCTTCTCGTCATAGTCGTAGAAGCCCTTGCCCGTCTTCTGCCCCCAGCGGCCGATCGCGGCGAGCGCGTCGCGGATATTCTCGATCCGCGTCGGATCGCGGTGCCAGCCGATGTCGACGCCCGCGAGGTCGCTCATCTGGAAGGGGCCCATCGGCATGCCGAACGCGACATGCACCTTGTCGATCTGCTGCGGTGTGGCGCCTTCCATCAGCAGCTTCATCGCCTCGAACTGGCGGGGCTTGAGCATCCGGTTGCCGATGAAGCCGTCGCACACGCCCGCGACGACCGCGACCTTCTTGATCTTCTTGGCGACGTCCATCGCGGTCGCGAGCACGTCATCGGCGGTCTTCGCGCCGCGGACGATCTCGAGCAGCTTCATCACATTGGCGGGCGAGAAGAAGTGGAGGCCGAGCACGTCCTGCGGACGGCTGGTCGAGGCGGCGATCTCATTGATGTCGAGATAGCTGGTGTTGGACGCGAGGATCGCACCGGGCTTGGCGATCTTGTCGAGCTTGCCGAACACCTCCTTCTTGACGTCCATATTCTCGAACACCGCCTCGATGATGAGGTCGCAGTCCGCGAGATCCTCGAGGTTGAGCGTGGGGGTGAGCAGCCCCATCGCCTGCTCGACCTGCTCGGGTTTCATCCGGCCCTTGGCGGCGGTCGCCTCGTAATTCTTGCGGATGATGCCGGTGCCGCGGTCGAGCGCGTCCTGCTTCATCTCGACGATCGTCACGGGGATGCCGGCATTGAGGAAGTTCATCGAGATGCCGCCGCCCATCGTGCCCGCGCCGATCATGCCGACCTTCCTGATCGGGCGGAGCTTGATGTCCTCGGCGATGCCGTCGATCTTCGCGGCCTTGCGCTCGGCGAAGAAGATGTGGCGCATCGCGGCGGACTGCGTGCCGAACATCAGCTTCATGAATTCCTGGCGCTCGAAGTCGATGCCTTCCTTGAAGGGCAGCTTCGTCGCGGCCTCGACGCAGGCGATGTTCGCGGCGGGCGCATCGAAGCCGCGGAAGCGCTTGGCGTTGGCCTTGCGGAACTCCTCGAACACCGATGCGTCGGCGGTCGCGGTCTTCTCGCTGATCCGCGGGATCGGGCGGACGGCCGCCACCTCATTGGCGAATGCGATCGCGTCCGCGACGAGGCTGTCCTCGCCCGCGAGACGATCGACCAGGCCGGCCTCCTTGGCCTTGGTGGCGGGGATGGGATCGCCCTTGGCGGTCATCTCGAGCGCGAGCGCGACGCCCGCCACGCGGGGAAGCCGCTGCGTGCCGCCCGCACCGGGGAGCAGGCCGAGCTTGACCTCGGGGGTGCCGAACTTCGCCGAAGGGACCGCGATGCGGTAGTGGCAGCCGAGCGTGACCTCGCAGCCGCCGCCGAGTGCGGTGCCGTGGACCGCGGCGATGACGGGCTTTTCGAACGCCTCGATCCGCTCGATCACCGTCGGGAGCATCGGCTCGACGGGGGGCTTGCCGAATTCGGTGATGTCGGCGCCCGCGAAGAAGGTACGGCCGTCGCAGCGGATGACGACCGCCTTGATCGAGTCATCGGCCGCGGCCTCGTTGAGCCCCGCGTCGAGCCCCTGGCGCACCGCGGCGCCGAGCGCGTTGACGGGCGGGTTGTTGGAAATGATGACGAGTATGTCGCCATGGCGTTCGGTGGTAATGACGGACATTGGGGGTTCCTTCCGTTTATTCTCTGGTCTCAAAAATCGGTGTCATTCCCGCGAAAGCGGGAATCTATTCGGTGCATGGGCGAGGCACCGGCATTGTCTGGATCCCCGCTTTCGTGGGGATGACAGGGAAGGGGCGCAAAGCGTGCTCATTCCGAAAGCGCCGAATAGAGCATGGTCTTGATCTCGCGTCGCACCGGGTAGGTGCTCGACGGCATCAGCTGGGTCATGAAGATCATGATGATCTCCTCGCGCGGATCGACGAAGAAGGCGGTCGAGAACATCCCGCCCCAGTAGAAGTCGCCCGCCGAACCCGGGATCATCGTCGCTGCGGGATCGAGTGTGGTCGCAAAGCCGAGGCCGAAGCCGACGCCCGCATTCTCGGCCTCGCTGAACAGCGCGGTCGAGTGCTGCGTCAGGTCGCCGCCGCCGGGCAGGTGGTTGGCGGTCATCAGCGCCAGCGTCTTGCGGCTGAGGATGCGCGCGCCGTCGAGCTCGCCCTCGTTGAGCAGCATCCGGCAGAAGCGGTGATAGTCGGCGAGCGTCGAGGCAAGCCCGCCGCCGCCCGAGAGCTGGTTGGGCTTGCGGCCCCATGCGCTGCCTTCGCCCGGATCGTGGAGCTTCTTCACTTCTTTGGGATGGTAGGCATAACAGTCGGGCATGCGGTGGAGCTTGTCGGCGGGGACCTGGAAATGCGTGTCGACCATGCCGAGCGGGCGCGTGACCCGGTCCGCAATCGCCTCGTCCAAGGGCTTGTCGTCGACGCGCTGGATGATCGCGCCGAGAATGTCGGTCGCAACCGAATAGTTCCATGACGTGCCCGGATCGAACTGGAGCGGGATGTCGGCGAGGATGCGGATCAGCTCTTCGAGATCGGGGCCGGCGAACGCCTCGAGCTTCGCCTTTCGATAGGCCGCGTCGATCGGGGTGCGCTCCTGAAAGCTGTAGGTCAGCCCCGCGGTATGGCGCAGCAGGTCGATCATCCGCATCGGCGTGCGCGCCGGCCGGCTGACAAAGGGGACATTGCCGCCGCCCGCGACGAACACCCCCAGATCCTTCCATTCGGGGATCACCGAGGTGACGGGGTCGGCGAGCGCGAGCTTGCCCTCCTCGACGAGCTGCATGAAGGCGACCGAGGTGACTGGCTTGGACATCGAGGCGATGCGGAAGATCGCGTCCTGCTTCAGCGCCTCACCCGCGCGTGCCTCGCCCTGCAGCGAGAGATGCGCGACCTCGTCGCCGCGCCCGATCAGCAGCGCGGTGTGGGGCAGGCGGCCAGTGTCGAGATATTTGGCCTTCAGATGCGCGTCGATCCGCGCGAGCCGTGCGGGATCGAAGCCGAGCTCGGCGGGGTCGCTCAATAGAAGCCCCTCCCCTTCAGGGGAGGGGATGGGGGTGG
>NZ_JBYSXE010000083.1:0-7812 GCF_058781925.1 Sphingobium sp. FW306-1B-F04DB
GACCTGTTGCCCTCACTGCGGCGGCAGTCTCTCGCCAGAACCAATCACATTTCTGCCAAAGTAGTGCTAGCTGTCTGCTTGCCCTGGATAAAAACTGAACCGAAGCTATCGTGCGTGCACTGGCCAGGGCACTTCGAATGACTGGAATTGCGAGCGGTTACTGCCTGGAACTTGTAGGTAGAAGGGAAGGGCAGCTCGACTCAATTGCGGATTCATCGAGCAGTGCTATTTAGCGGCTGCGCGTTGGTGCCACCGGGGGGCAGAAGATGCGGAATGCACGAGCGGGGGGGGCGCGTCGGCGACTGAAAGAGCGGCTCTGCTCCTCCGACTGCTTCTGGCGTCGCTCTTTATTGCGCATCTCTATTGGAAGTTCGTGATTTTCCCCGGAGTGCTGGAGGCTTGGTGGGAAAATCTGCTTAAGGCTGGATATCCGGCCTTCGTGCCTGCGTATGTCCTTTCGGCAGAACTTGCCGGCGCCCTGCTCCTGATCCCGGGCGTTCTGACCAGATATGTCGCCTGCTATGCCATGCCGATGATGCTGGGCGCGGCCCACTTCTGGATGATGCGCAATGGCTTCTTTTTCACGAAGGCTGGAGCCGAACTACCGCTCGTTTGGCTGGCGCTTCTTGGTATTCAGGCGGTTGCGGGGGATGGCCCCTTCGCAGCGGTCCGGTCACCGGATCCGCGTCGCGCGCTGGCATGGTTGCGGCGTCGCCGCCTTTCCGCTGTTCAGAACTGAGCCCGTCGTCGTGCCTCTCGGCGCACCTTCGTCCTGGGCTTCGCCGTCGCGTCGCTTGCGATGCCAACGTCCGCCAAAGGCCGGTTCATGCCCCTGTTCAACGGCAACAATCTCGACGGCTGGACCGCGGTCGGCGACGCCAACTGGATGGTGAAGGACGGCATGATCTGCGCGGACAAGGGCGGGTTCAGCTTTCTGGTGTCGGCGGCAAGCTACCGCGATTTCGACTTACGCGCCGAGTTGTGGGTCAGCCACGACGCCAACTCGGGCATCGTCATCCGCTGCTCAGATCGCGACCGGATCACTGCCGCGACCGCCTACGAGGTCAACATCTTCGACACCCGGCCCGATCCTGACTACGGCACCGGGGCCATTTTCAATGTGGCCAAGGTCTTCCCGATGCCCAAAGCGGGCGGTCGGTGGAACGTGATGGAAATCCGCGCGCGCGGCGACGTCTTTTCCGTCGCATTGAACGGTCGAAAGACGGTCGATTCCGCCCGGGACACTGCGCACGCCGACGGTCCTATCGCCCTGCAATATAGCGCCGGCGTTGTGAAGTTCCGGAGCGTCGGGATATCGGCGCTGTGATGCGTTTCTCGCCGGAGCTCTGAAGCCGGAAGATGACCGCTTTCCACGACTTTTCGGCTATTCGGTGGAGCTAAAACGCCGCTCAAACCCGGCCATCCATTGGCGGCATCGTGCCGAACAAACGATCGCCAGGGGGGAGCTCGCTAGCGCCATTGGACGACCAAAATTGTGCGGCCCATAATAGCGTAGCTCGATTGATCGTCATAACCTGTTTTCTACATCGGCGGCACAGTCTCTGTACTTATGTTGCTGGTATTGGCAGAATTTCGATGCCGTATTTCGGAATCGAACCAGTAATTGAAACAAATCTGTTGGTATGTGTTGTTGGTATGGGCTTGATTTATTGGCAGTTATGATTACAATTCATGATCTTGGCTAAACAATTCGAGGCCGGCCAGGGGCACCATTTCCGGTCAAAGATGGGCACCGCCGCCCCGGCGGGGTCCTCCGGGTGTGTGAGGCTTTTCTCGATCGCCGATTTGCGGCCGAAGATGCGTATCTCATCGGATGTTAGCTCCACGCGATCCATGAACAACCGGACATAGGCCGATCGGAAAGCGGATCGCCTTCGCGGAGAGTACACGTCATTGAGCTGCTGCGCGAAATCTACGATCATCTCCCCGGTAATTGCTTTTTTCGACATAGCGAGTTGACGCTCCAGATGCTGGACATCCCGTTCAAGGACGCTTTTGCGGGCGCGATTGTGCGCCATCCGCTCGACGAACAATGGCTCGTCCGGGCGCATCGCTTCGCCTTAAATGGCGAGGAGCAGGTTGGTTATGGCCTTCGACACACCGGGTATGCTGTACCACAGCGTCCTTGAGCGGCCGGGCTCGGACTTTCCCCGTCGGGCGGCGTCTCGAGAGTCAGATTGACCGGGCAGCCCGAGCGTTGGGCGTTCATGCGCGCTTCAAAAACCGATTGCGATATAAAATCAGTCGAGCTAACTCGCAACCGATTGCACAACACAATCAGAGTCGCGCGGGCGCGTTACGTGCGGAAAGGAAGTGGGCATGGCTAAGCTCGTGTTCGCAATGAACCAGTCCTTAGACGGCTACGTCGACCATATGGAGTTTGCGCCAAGTCCCACGCTCTTCCGCCACTTCATCGAACAGGCGCAGGGGCTGGCAGGCAGTGTGTACGGTCGCCAAATGTACGAGGTCATGCGTTATTGGGACGACGATCATCCCGAGTGGGATGCAGAGGAACGCGCCTTCGCGGCGGCGTGGCGGAGCCAGCCGAAATGGGTCGTATCGCGCTCGTTGAAGTCGGTCGGCCCCAACGCCGCGCTTGTTGAGGACGATCTCGAGGCGGTGGTTCGTAAGCTGAAAGCCGAGCGCGTCGGGGAGATCGAGGTTGCCGGACCAGACTTGGCGCGAAGCCTCACCGAACTTGGCCTGATAGATGAGTATCAAATCTACCTGCACCCTGTCGTGCTTGGCCACGGCAAGCCATACTTCGCCGGACCGCGGCCGCCGCTCCGCCTTGTGACTAGCGATCGGATTGGCGAGGATGTGATCAGGTTGACGTACGTTCCCGCTTAATCTCGCGACTCGCCGGATGGAAATCGCCGCGGACATCCTGTTTTGGGATGGACCCGAAGCGATGGGAACGGCCCGCTTTTGAGTCGAAAGCCGTTAGGGCCGCGTTCTCTGATCCGGCTCCCCAGCGCCACACGGCCATATCCTCACAAATTCACCCGAGCATTGGACGACGCGATTCGTTTGGCGATCCCCGACGCCCATTTCAAAAGTCGCAGCCTCTATCGAAACGCCTTTGCGCCATACTTTCGCGCGATCCTTGCTGCCTCGAGCGGATAGTCGTGGTCGACGCGCCAGAAGGCGTTGGCGGATCCCGCTGTCGATCGCGTCGTTCCAAGAGTGCAGATGATCCCGTCAGCGCGCCACCATGCCGCATCGTCCGGGAGATGTTCAAAAATCAACGAGCGGATTGGCGAGCTTCGAATGAAGAGCAAGTGGTCTCCGGGTTGGCGCGACAATTTCAGTTACCCGGTCATCAGCAATCAGCTGATCCAGAACATGGCGGCCGATCACGCCCGTGGCGCCGATCAGAAGGATGGTCCTGTTCAAGCCGCCTCCAGATTTTTGAACGACTGCTCTCGGTAGCTTCCAGACATCAGCCCTTCAGGAAATGGCGTAATAGAAGGTGAAAATTTCAAGGACGATCGGTGCGGTGATCACTAAGCTGCTGCCCGGCCATACCTTTCGTCCAAGTATCGAACGCCAAATACAAACGGAAAAAGGGCAGCATGTCGGTATAGACCCTGCCCTCCTTGCCCCAGTGCCGTTCGCCCCAGCCACCGCGATACTCTTCGGCTTCATAGGGCACGCCATATTCGTCGAGCGTATGCGTGAAGGCCTGAAGCGAGACGATGTGATCGACCGTCGTGTCGCCCCGCGCCCAGTCGAACTTGAAGCCTCTCAGCCGCTTCAGATTGCCAGCATAGCGTCCGACCTGCCTGTCGAGAAAGAAACTCTCCTGGAGCCGCTGCATCAGCGCGCCATCGACCTCCAGCCGGTCGCCCGTCCTGCGCGCCGGGGGATCAAAGAAGAGCGGCGGCCGGTGAGGCGCGGGCAAATGCGCCTGGAAGATCGAGGCGAAAATTTGAGAGAAGCCATCCGCCCGGAGTTCGTCGATCGAGCGCGCCCGCGCGAGAAGCGCCCAATCAGGTCGCGAGACCATGGGCTGCACGCCCGGCCCTACACCGATGGGATGCAGCGCATAGACCGAACCAAAGATCTCGGGGTGCCGCATGCCGAAGCGGATCGCGCCATAGCCGCCCATCCGATCACCGGCCACCCCACGGGATTCGCTGCGCGCGAGCGTTCGGTAATTGGCGTCGACATAAGGCACCAGCTCGCGCACCATGAAATCCTCCCAATTTCCGGTCGCGGGCGAATTGACGAACCATGAGCCGCCGACCGGCGTCGTAAAATCGGCCGTCACGACGATGACATCGCCGATGACGCCTTCAACGATCGCCTGGTCGATCAGAGCCTTGGCGTCGTGGTTCGCGAAAGGCGCCGTCTCATTCTCGAAGAATGGCGAGAGGAAGTAGATTACCGGAAACCGCTTGCGTGCGTCCACATAGCCGGCAGGCAGATAGATCGTCAGCTTGCGCTCGGGCGAGATACCGATCTGGCTGCTGGAAAAACTGTTGGACTGGATGCGCGCGGCAACAAGTCGGCCGCCCTTGGGCGCTGCGAGCGTCGGACCCGCGAACAGTACCGAGATCAGGCATAAGAGGCCCAGGCAAGCGCAGCTCGCCACGCTTGGCCGGCATCGTTCCCTGCTCGACCAGAATCCAGCCGCCATGGCGCGCCCTCCCGCCCAAGGCGAACGACAAATCGCGTTCCGGCCGCCTTGGCAATCCCTGTTCGTGAAATCGGGAATCTGTTCACGCCTGCGGGGGATCGTTCATGGCTTACTCTTCGCCGAACAGCCGTTCTTCAAATCAATGCACGAGAGCTGGTTCGTACTCCCTGATGTCCAGGCCGACGGCAGCATGATCGCATCCTCCCCGTTACGGCCAGGGGCGCAGCGCGACTGCGATCGCTGCCTCTCGCCCCGCCGACATGTGCATTTCGATTTCGGATTCGTCGGTCGCGACGCGCATCATCTGGAGGCTGCCGAGCATCAGGGCGAAGATCGCGTGCGCGCGCGCCCGGCGCTCGCCGGCGGTGCCGCCGAACGGGAGGTTGTTCGCGACAAGTGCCACGATCGGCTCGAGCCCGCGGACAAAATGCACGCGCACCGCCTCATCTTCGCGCGCAATTTCGGGTGCCAGGGCTGCCGCGGCGCAGCCGAGATCGGGCCATTCGCGATGCTCGGGCCGCAGATACTCATGGATGATCGCCTCGAGCCGACGATCCGGACTCGCCTTTTCTGCCGCGGCCTCGAGCAGCGCGCGCGTCCCGCCGAGCGCATAATCGACCGCCGCGGCGACGAGGTCCGAGCGCGACGAAAAATGGGCATAGAAGGCGCCATGCGTCAGGCCCGCATCGGCCATGATCGGCCGCACGCCGACGGCCATGAGCCCTTCCTTGCGGAAGCGCTCCGCGGCCTTGCGGACGATCTCGTCGCGCGACGCCTCCTTATGCCCGACCTTGTATTTTGCCACCCCGGCCGTCTCCAATCGGCGCGTGCGCGCCTTGCTATACGTAGCGGTCAGCGACGCTGCCGCTCATCACATCTCCAAGAAAGCGCTGTCGCTGCGCCTCCATGTCGTCCCATATCTGCTGCGTGCCGAGCGTGGGAATGGTTATTGTCTCGCCGGCATCGAGCCCCGCGAGCCCCGCGTCGACAAGCTGTTCGGCCGAGATGAAGGCGCTGGCGGGGAACACATCGTTACTGAGGCCCTGCGACGTGAAGAATTCGGTCCGTATCGGCCCCGGGAGCACGGCCTGGATGCGAATGTCCGTCTTTGCATATTCGAGCTGCAGCGATCTGGTGAAGTTGAGCACATAGGCCTTCGAACCGCTATAGGCCGCGCCCCCGGCCGACGGCGCAAAAGCGATGACCGAGGAGATGTTGACCAGCGATCCCGACCCGCTCTTGCGGAACGCCTCGAGCGCCGCGAGCGACAGGCGCGTGAGCGCGGAGATGTTGAGCCTGATCAGCTTTTCCTGCTTGTCGGCGCCGGCTGCCGCCGTCGGGCCGAGGCCCCCGGCGCCCGCATTATTGATGAGCATCGCGATCGGATGGTCGAGGATATACCGCTCGAGACGCGCGACATCGTCGTCCTTCTCAAGATCCGCGGCCATCGTCTCGACCGCGACACCGTGACGCTTTGCGAGATCGGCTGCCGCCTCGCTCAGGCGGTCGGCGCGGCGCGCGACCAGCAGAAGGTCGTGGCCGCGGGCCGCGAGCCGGTCGGCATAGGCGAGCCCGATACCCGAGGACGCGCCGGTGATGACGGCCATTCCCTTCAATGTCGTGTTTGTCATGTCAGCTTTCCTTGCGGGCCAGGTTCAGTCGTGGGTGCGGGGAAGCGGGCGGTTATCGGCGCGCCACCGCTTCTCGTCCTCGGTGCCTTGGCGTGGCGGATAGATGCCGTTGATCGACCAATAGTCGAAGGGGGTCTCGTCGACATGGATTTCCCAGTCATAGCCGCGGTCCCGCACGAAGGGCGCGATCACCTCGTTGACGCTGTCGATGAAGCGGCGGCTCTGGGCGAGATCGGAAAAGGAGCGCGCGATATGCTCAAGCACGAAGCGGACGTATCGGTCGGTCTTGACCCCGCCGACATAGAGGCTCTCGGCCGCGATCGGCTGGAAGACGATGCCGACATAGAAGCGCGGCATGTACGGCGCGTAGATGTCGGTGATCTTCTCGGCAAGGGTCGCCTTGTCGGCGTCACTCCATGCACTGACCGGGTGGTAGACGGTCCAAAGCGGCATCAGCGGTCTCCTCTGTCGAGCGGCTTCGCGCCGCGTCGAATCACGTATTACACTCGTAATATTACAAGTGCAATATTATAAAATTCTCGACAGCGGATGCACCCGCATATGCTGCGCCGCGACAGCCCGACAGGAGGCCGACATGGCTGGCGAGGAAAGGACCGCTCCCCTGCATCGGGGCTTTTGGCGGCTGTTCGGTGTCACCAGCTCGCGCATCAACCCGGAAAGTGATCGCCGAACATGGGATGGCCGCCCAGCGAGCTTTCGCGAGTGGCCTCATCCTGGATGACGTCCCAATGCTCGACCATCACGCCGTCCTCGAGACGCAGGATATCAACCACGACCCAGTTCGCCGGAAGGCCGAGGCCGGTAAAGCGGCCCTGCAGCATGACATAATCGCCTTCCGCCACCGCAAGTTGGCATTCATAGCGCAGGTCGGGGGGCCCGGCGGCGACGAGGCCGAAAAGCCCGTCGCGGCCCGCGGGAACCATTTCGAGCGCCCCGACTGGTACAACGCGTTCGACCACGACCCCGAGGAGGCGGTTCGCGTCCGGGTCCGTCTTTTGCGGGAGCTGGCGGCGACCGGCGAGCTGTTGCTGGCCACGCACCTGTCGTTCCCGTCTGTCGGCCGGGCGGCGGCCGACGGCGACGTCTTTCGTTGGGTCCCGGCCAACTGGGAGTACTGACCGCTTGCGGAATTGAGCGGCGGAGTGGCTCGGATGGCGCCAGCCACTCCGCTCAGCGACGATCCGACTCGTCAAGGTCGATTTGGCAATCGGCCGAGCCGGCTCCAGCCTTGAAGCCATTGTTCAACTTGAGATCGGCCGTGATCGGGTAGCATCCGAATTGGACCGAACGGCTTACTTGTCGGCGTGTCCCGACAGACGGCTTCTCGCAAGACCTCGGTGAAAGCTGCCCTTGATGTATCGTCAACCTTCACGCTGCTCGCGCCGACATCCCGGACCTTCAGCTCGCCTGATCCACCGGCTGAAACCGGCCATTATGGGATGGCCCGCCCCTTTTCCCCGGCATCGGATATGATGCCGGTGTTCGAAAAGGAAAGGA